>JAEWQC010000060.1 GCA_023399355.1 Bacillota bacterium
ACATGGCAGCAGCCAGCAGTGTAATCAGGAACACAGGCCCGAACCAACCGGGTACGAAGGACTTGATGAATTCCGGGATAATCTTGTCATTCCCTCCGGCTGCTATAAGAGCGACCTTTCCGGTCTCATTGAAGAAATATACATTGGACAGTGCGCCCACTGCAAATGCCACGCCCGTCATCATCAGGATGAATACGCCACCTGAAACGACAGCCCTGTTGAGTTCCCTGTTGCTTTTAACTGTCATAAACCTTACGACGAGCTGAGGCTGTGCGAGCACGCCTACTCCTACTCCCATTACAACCGTCGAGACAAGATTCCACCAGATCGGAGAACCGATGGTCGGCATCGAAATCCAGCCGTTGAAGCCGTTCTTTGCCAATGCAGCGGTCTGCTCCTGAACAGCGGGATTATTCATGAGTTCCCCAAGCTGCTGATGCGCTGGTGTAATTCCTCCCAGCTTGCTGTATGCGAATATCAGCAGGAAGATCATGCCGACGAACATCAGAAAGCCCTGAAAAGCATCCGTGTACATGACTCCCTTAATGCCTCCCATAAAAACATAAACTGCGACAACGGTTACAAATATAAGCAGTGATATCTGGTAGGATATGCCGAAATAGGACTGGATGAAATCCGCTCCGCCTTTTATTACAGCGGCTGCATAAATGGGCATGAAAATGAATATGACCGCACCTGCAAAACCCTGTATGAATTTTGACTTATACCTGAGTCCAAGTAATTCCGGGAAAGTGTGTGCATCAAGAGTGTGCCCCATCTTGCGCGTTCTCTTGCCAAAGATGACAAAAGCAATAAATATTCCTACGAAAATATTGAGGAAAGTAAGCCATAAAAGCCCCATGCCAAGTTGGCCGGCAGCACCTCCAAAACCAATAATAGCTGAAGTACTTATAAATGTGGCTCCATAAGACAATGCCATTATTAGGGGATGAGTCTTTCTGCCTGCAACCAGATAATCGGCAGAAGTTTTCGTCCTTTTGTAACCCAGATATCCTAAAAATGCTGTGATACCAAGATAAATGATAATAATAATCGGGATATACATAATAAACCTCCTTAAAAATCAAGTGACCTGTAATTCATTCTTCACTCTAATCTTAAGGAGCAAGCTATTTCCAAGATATTTGACTATTCGCCTATCTTAAACCGCCAGACCCTTGTACTGACAATTAATTTATCAATTGCAGTTTGCCGACAATTGATCTCATCAATTGTGGTATATTGATTATTTAGATGTGAAATTAGACCGGTATCCTGCTACTCTTTTCCTTTGGTATTCTCCCAGGCTGCCTCTTCGGCAATCTGCGCACGTTCTTCCTCCGCGCCCTTGTTCCAATTCGCCAGTCCGTAAGCTACACATAAAACGGCACTAAGTATACAAAGCAAATATGTGCTCCAAATCCAGGGGTCGGATATTCCAAACATCTATACACCTCCTTTACCTAAACTATAATCCGGCTTTGCAGTTTTACGCAAATAAGCTGCACCGCTGTATTTGAAAATCCGCACCGGCTGCAATTTTTTAAAATTGCTGGTCGGGTATATTCTAACAGGGTTTTGTATTAAATTCAATACATTTTATACATAACAGTTATATTGGGAGCATCCTTGCCGGATAATAATTAACCGATAATAAAGGCAAAACTTCCGTATTATCCAAAAATATTTATTCTAGATGTAAATGATTATTATTTAGTTGAACTTGACAGTATTTTAAATGATGATATAATATAATTAATGGAATTTACAGGAGGATTTTATGAGAATTATTGATTTGTATAAATGTAAAAAGCCTGTCATCGCCTTTGAATTGTTCCCCCCCAAACCGGATGTCCCTCTGGACACCATTTATGATCATCTGGATCAGTTTGAGGCACTCAGGCCTGACTATATCAGTGTCACCTATGGTGCGGGCGGAAGCCAGAAGGGGCGTACACTTGAGATCGCGGCCAGAATAAAAGACATGCTTCATATTGAGAGTATGGCACATTTCACCTGCATCGGACATACCGTTACGGAGATAAGCAATATGCTGGCTACGATGCATGAAATGGGTCTGGAGAATATTCTCGCTTTAAGAGGTGATCCACCGGCAAACAACCCGGATTTTGACTTTAGTAAAAATATTTATTGTTATGCAAAAGAACTGGTGGAACACATCAGAAGGGTGAATAACTTCTGTATTGCTGCTGCTGCCTACGTAGAAGGCCATGTGGATTCCAAAAGGCTGAGCGGGGACTTGTCCCATCTTAAGGAAAAGGTTGATTCAGGCGTCGATTTTCTCATAACGCAACTTTTCTTCGACAACAGACTATTTTATGATTTTATGGAAAAAGCACATTCGAAGGGGATCGACTGCCCTGTATCCGCTGGAATAATGCCAATTTTCAAAGCAGATCAAATCAAATCCATAACTGCAAAGAGCGGCTGCTCGATACCGGCCAGGCTGGTGCTGATGATGGACAAATATCAAGATAATCCCGATGATTTGCGTAAAGCAGGAATAGAGTATGCCATCATGCAGATTCGAGATCTCCTTGAAAATGGAGTCGACGGAATCCACCTTTACACAATGAACAGACCAAAGTCAACTGCCGAAATCATGAGCGGAGTAAGATGATGTAAGATGAAAGGGGGCACTTCAGAAATACCGCTGCTGTAAATGCCCCAAATTACAATCTCTGGCGGAGCCTGCCGTGTTCGTTCAATGCATTGTCGAGCGCAGAGGCTTCATTGATGACAATTTCGATTTCCTCCGTCTCGGGATCCGAAAGATCGCTGGACAGGATCCTGTGCTTAAAACCTACGATTGTACTTTCTATCTGTTCAAGCCTCACATTGACCATTTCAAGCTCTTCCCGCTCTTCTTTCAAATCTTTAAGAAGCTTCTCATCCATTTCTACCGTTTTGGTCAGTTCCAAAACAGCCTCATAGTTTTTGAGAGAACCGAGTTTTCTGTTATTGATATTTATCCTAGTAATCAGATCGTTAAAATTCTGCTGTGAAAGTTCTCGCATCCTGTCCGAATAATTACCGGCCAGATTGAAATATGCCATCACAAGCTTGAGCGCCTGTTCAATGATCCTTTGTTTGATCGGATCTTCACTGTATTTGTTGAAATATTCCATAAGCTCTTCTTTTTGCTTGATAACGCCTACGGCCTTAGCTCTGAGGGTTTTCCCGAGACTCCTTGAAATTCGTCTATACAAGCTGTTGCATTCCCAGCTGAGCTTATTAATGCCATCCAGCTTGTCGAACAGAGCCATCTCCGATCTAAACTTCTCACTGTTTGCAGTACGATAAACTGCTATCAAATAGGAAACACCACCTGCCGCAGCAAAAATGGCAGGAAGCCATCCGAAATTGCTCGATGAGGAGGCTGTTCCTATTGCCAGTATCAGACCGGCTAAAAGAAACAGGATATTTTTGAATCTCAAAGCAGCTTTGAGGTACATTGAATATTCCACCCTTCAATAAAATCCAGGGGGCATGGAGCCCCTCCCAGTTTTACAATTGTAAAATCAGCGATTTCCTCTATTATATCTTTGCGGGCTTTAAATATCAATATTGCTCTTTTTTAACTTACCTGCCGGCGGGCATTGGTCTGCTCCCTCCAGTAATTCTCCGAAAGTCAGTTTGTCGCCGCAAGAAACTGCATCCATAACTTCATTTTCCGTAAACACCCAGAGCACCTTAAAATTTTCATCAAGTACATAGATAAGGTGATAACTGTCAAAGTCCATGTTTTTCATTGTCTCATCCAGCCGCGTACTCTTTACGACAACAAGATCGCGTGCCGGGTATATCCCTTTCTTCAAAAGCCTGGAACGTCTGTAGATCATTTGTTTTATGTTCATGAGAGCACTCTCCATCCTACTGTTCTTCCATAATATGATGATGTAAACCCCGATGATCATCAGGCTGAATTTATAAACAGAATTAACAAATTGCAGTATGCCGGCGAGAATGATCACAAAAGCCAGAATAAGTGCAAGTCTGCGCGCAACCCGGCCTGCAGCAAGCATTCCCATCCATCCGGCCAAAAACTCCTGCAAAATTCTACCTCCGTCCAATGGAAATGCAGGTATCAGATTGAATATTGCCAGATATGCATTTGTCGTAATCACCAACAAGCAAAAGGCATGTCCTTGGGGATATACGGAAGCCAGCAAAGCCGACGCCAATATGATCAGCAAATTGGCTGCAGGTCCGGCTGCATATATTTTTATTGATGCTATCCTCGAACATTTCGAATCATTTAGCGAGACCGATAGCCCAACCGGCATTATCCTGACAATGCCGGGTTTGCATCCATAGATGCGTGCAACACAAAGATGAGCCAGTTCATGGAGTGCTATTGAAAAAAAAGCAGCCGCATACTCTTTCAAGCAACCGGCAATCAATAGGACGGCAGGAACGAATATTAAAAAGATACTGATCTGGATCTGGGTTTCTCCTATCCTGATCCTCACCTGACAGGAACAATGATATATTCGAGTGGGTCTACTGCTAAGCCATTCCTCCAGATTTCAAAATGCAGGTGGGTGCCGACAGATGCAGCACCCGTCCCGCCAATTTCAGCAACAGCATCCCCTTTTTTCACAATATCACCCTTTCTGGCAATTATACTGGAACAGTTGGCATAAATCGTCTGCAGGTCGTTTGCATGCAGGATTCTGATATAACCGCCATATACCGGTGATGAACCCGTCTCCGTTACTCTGCCGTCAAGTACGGTTTTTATGGGAATACCTTTTTCTGCAGCGATATCTATTCCAGTATGTATTTTTTCATTTCCCGCTGCATCCGTGGTTTTTTCCCCGAATTGTGATATTAATGACCCTTCTACCGGGAGGATCATCCCGAATAGATTTTGTTGCCCGGATACACTGCTGGCGGATAGAACCGAGCTTTCCGGCATTGTCGCTGCATCATCCGCTGTGCTGTATTGATCTGCTGCGTTTTCAATAGAGGAGGATGCTTCAATCATCTTGTCTTCCTGGGTTTGAACTCCTTTGTTTTCCTGCGTGGACTCCGAACTGGACAACGTCGCGGTATCTCCTTCCGGTGTATGCAAAGAAGCCGGCGCCAGACCTGAAGCTTGAGCTGTGATAGAAGTCTGAGTCACAATTGAAGTTCGAGTAGTATTAAAACCTCCGTTGGCAGACACTGTCGATTTGCCGGGATCCATCGGGGAAATACTTTCCCTGATCTCTGCCGCCAGTTTCTCCATATAGGTGAATATACTTTTCAATTCGACATTATAGCTGATAACATATTTCACTTTATCTGTTAAAAAATGAGCAGCAGAGAAGTTTATACTTTTGGCTAAGCCTATTATTAACAGCAGCAGTATGCAAATGACAAACTGGCGCGCAATTATCCGCTTAAGACCCCCACTCCCACCGGGTGCCTTTCTGCGGTATCTGTTCTGTACCGGCCTTTTGGCATATCTCTGCCTCACCATTGCATTCTCCATATTTTCCTCATCTCCTGTATCCCTGATCTAGTCCCCCTTTTCATTATATTTGGAGAAGGATCCTTTTATGTATACAAAGAAGCTCTTCCTGCAATTCTTCAAATCATAATAAAAAAGGTGGAGATTGGCTCCACCTTTTTTAGAAAATATATTACCTTTCGGATTCTGCTTTTTATTTTAAGAATTCTTCAAACATGCTTTGATTCCGTTGTACAAATTCTATGGCATTCTGCTGGATCTCACTCTGGATTTCGCTCATCTGAGTGCTGTCCAACTTGTCAAGTTCCACATAATCTTCCTTCAATAAGCTGGACAAATCAACATCAACATCAGCTTTTGTAATCAAATCCAGCTTGATGTTCCCCTTGATTACATCATCAGAAGCGATTGATGGGTTGATTTTCAGATTAATATCATACCTGTTCGTCTTTTCCCTCAGTTTTTTATTTTCAGAGTTTATCAGCTTTACCCTGCCTGATATAATAAATTCTCCCAGATCAAGTGCAAATTCAGTATCCCCATTCAATACATCGTCAACCATTTTCTTTTTGGTATTGATGCTTATGTTCACTTTTTCGTTATCCATTGGACTACCTTTTATTTCTCCTGCTATTAAAAGCTTATCACTGCCTTCTTTAGAATCCTTTTTCGCCTTCTCGCGCTCTCTGCTTATATCCATTGAAAATGTCCGGGGTTCAGCCGCTGATTCAGTATCTTCAAGTTTCAGCGAATAATTCTGCACTGTCAAAGTATCCGTATGATATGCGATACCGGAATATAGAATGCCTGCACTTGTACCTTCCTCCACAACCTTGCTTTTGATTTCTCTTTTAATAATATTTCCTTTATTGCTCACCCAGAGTGTCATTATAATCCCTTGATCAAGCTTCAAGTTGTCTTTCATCTCCTGGATCTCTTTTTTCATTGCAGTGAAAAACTCCGTGTAGTTCGAATCCGCAAACATCGTATCAATATCAACTTCTTCAGAACTAAAATAGCCTGCGTCTTTTAAAAGCCCCACAACATTTTTTACATTGTCAAATACCAACTGTTTCAGAACTTCGTCCTTTTCTGCTTCATTTGCCAGATTCTCCAGCAGCTTGATCAGATCATCCTTCTTCACATTGATTGTGAGTTTGCGGCAGGCTATTTTTTTATCTTTAATGGCAAGGGATTCGGACTCTGCTTTTACTTGATCATCGGGAATCGCATTGAAATAGATCCCGGCATATTTTTTGCCTTCTTCTTTCAATGCTGCATGATCAATTTTCAAGACGTCGATGATATCCTGGGTTTGCAGGATCCTGTCCGGCATATTTGCACTGTTGATACCGAGATTCTTATAAGCCTTTCCAAGTTCTTTAAAATTGATTACAAAGGTTTTACCATAAAACTGTGGTAATTTGAACAACTCCTTATCCTTGTCCACTGCCATGGTACCGTTAATTAAAACATTCCCCTTCAATTTTATATTGAAATCCGATATAAAAGCCTTGTTCTTATTATCTATCTTCGTGTCCGATTCAATTGAAACACTTTTGATGATTTCCTCTATCTGGCTAAAAACCGCAGCTCCCAACATGCTGTTTCCACCGGAGAAAGCGCTTAAATCCGGCGAAACCGTTAAATTCATTTTTTGCTCATATTTCTTATTCACTTTTGCCATGGCTTTATCGGATTCCGCTTTGATGTCGGCAAAAGCGCCTATAAAATATCTACTTTCTGCATCTATGTACCTTTGCTTGGGCGTTTTCAGCAAATCCTTCATTGCAAATGCAGAAACCGCCAGTAGGGCCAATAGGATAACTGCCAATCCAATGATCATGGGCTTTCTGGATTTCTTTCTGACATTTGGCTGCGAATCGGTCGAAATTATCGTCTCCGGACTCATCTGTACCGTTTCTTCCGTCTCCAGACTCGCCGCCACCATTTCTTCCACTCCCGTATCTTCCGGAACTGCCTCTTCCGCTCCCGTATCTTCCGGAACTGCCTCTTCCG
>JAEWQC010000176.1 GCA_023399355.1 Bacillota bacterium
GGTTGAGCCTGTTCCTCTGAAGGACCTGCATCTCCACCATTTCCGGATGAATTATCATGGTTGCTATCGCCATTGTCGGAATCCTTTTTCTCAAATTCTTGCGCCGGATTGGCAATCCATTCATTGATTTCATTGAGCATTTGCATGCCCAGCCTTTTACGGAAATGAACCATCAGTGAAGGATCAAATGGTGCTTTGTCTACAAAGCCGGGTAAGCCTATGAAGTACTGGAGATAAACATTCTCCGTAAGTTCCTGGACCGTATCGCGATCCGAAAGCGACTTCTGGCTCTGAATGATCAGGGAACCTAACGCAATCCTTCCGGAATTGGCTACCTGGCCCTTTCGCAGGTTTTTGAAGTTCTTCGCGTATCGTTGTTCGATCTTGTGCCAGGGAATCATAGCGGCGAGTTTGCACCACCGATTCTCTGGGTTCAATTTCCCGCCGAAGGGGAGGAAAAACTCATGGGGAAGTAAAATTTGGCTTTCACTGTATTTATACATGGATTTGCTCTCCGAAGTGCAAGGTTTTTTGTTGAAAATTTAGTAATTCCATGTATTTATTATACTACAAAAGTGCCTTCAATTCCAGTGTTTTCTAAGGGCTTAGCCATTGTTCAGCAGACCCTAAGTAAAGGTATGAGGTGAATAATGATCAGGAAATACCTAATATTTATTTTAGTAGTTTTTTGTACAATTTTCTCTGGTTGCACTAATCAAAAATCATTGAAAGCACAAGAAAACCCTGGAACAAACCGAATCGTTTAATAGTATTCCAGTTACTGTACAAGAACTACAACATGCACTAAACAGACAAAATACCATTTGTAGCAATGATACCCTTAACCCTGTGATTATATTGACTTAAATCATAATTCCATAACCTTCCACCTGCGTTTTTTAAGATTAATGCACCAGCTGATTGACCTTCCATACTACAATGGATATCCAAGTATGAATCAATTCTTCCCCTTGCAATGTTGCAAAGAGTTAAGGCAGGTGAAATAAGCGGCATCGCTTTCTTTGAGTTATCAAATAAGTGCTTCCATCTTTTATAATAATCATTTATGTATGTATAGTTTGCACTAAATCCAAATGCAATTAAACTATCTTCAATATTTTTTGTGTTAGAAACTTTGATAACTTCTCCATTCAAATAAGATTTTCCATCTTGTGCGGAAGAAAAATAATATTCTTCCGAAAATGGGTTGTAAACATGCCCCTCTGAAATCATACCATTAACCTCAAGACATATGGATATAGAGAAATATGGGACACCAAATACAAAGTTTGCAGTCCCATCAATTGGGTCTATTACCCATCTCTTTTTACTTGAATTATCAATTTCACCTTTCTCTTCAGAAAAAATAGAATAATCTGGATGTGCGTTCATTAATTTTTTTATCAAAAAATCTTCAATTATTTCATCACTTACTGTAACTAAGTCAAACTTTTCTTTTGATGAACTACTTTTTAAGTCAAAAAATTCTTTCTTTAATATTGCACCTGCTTCAAATAAAAGCTCTTTAATCATCGTTAATTCCTTCCTGATTTTTATTTAAAAGCTATGTATATATACTAATATTTACTATTTCATCGTCAATAAAATTACATTCAAATAACAAAGACTTCTTATCCAATAAAACCCATCTATGGTATATGACGCTTGCTTAGTTCTTTTAAGACCTTTTGTACTAAATTTTTATTTTCTATCGGATATTGAACTACTTGACCTATGCCTTTAGGAAGTATGAATATCAAAGTATTACTAATAACCTTTTTATCAAAAAACATTTGATAAAATACAGTATCAACATCTAATTCTTCCAAATAATACGGTAAACCTATTTTTTTTAGTATATTTATAACTTTACATACAGTCTTATCGTCAGTCATACCCAAATACTGGGCAATCCTGAAAGCACCAACTACCCCAAGAGACACACATTCACCATGAGATAATTTGTAATTATATACACTTTCTATGGCATGTCCAATAGAATGACCAAAGTTCAAAATAGCTCTGATTCCTTGATCTTTTTCATCTTTTTCAACAACAGCAATTTTACATAAGCAGTTTTTGTATATAACATGTTCTAAAACAATATTATCATATTGAAATATTTCTAATAAATGGTTATCAATATATTCAAACAAGTAACTGTCGCCTATTATACTATGTACAATTACTTCTGCTAACCCGGATCGTAGTTCTCGGATTGGCAAAGTTATCAAAGAATTTGTGTTAATATAGACAAACTTTGGTTGATAGAATGATCCAATAATATTTTTAATATTGTTGAAGTTAACACCAACCTTTCCTCCGATACTAATATCAACTTGAGCAAGTAATGTAGTCGGAACCTGCATAAATTTTATACCCCTTAAATAAGTTGATGCCACAAAACCTGCTAAATCTCCTACAACGCCACCTCCAAAAGCGATGATAATATCCGTTCTACCCACTCTATGTTCCTGTAGAAATTTATAAATATTCTCAACTGTATTTAAGTTCTTACTTTCTTCTCCTGCCTCAAAGACATATTTGTAAAAATCATAGCCATGTGAATTTAAAATGTTTTTCAGTTCTTCTGACTGATAATAGTCTGTATTGGTGTCACTAATAATAACTATTTTAGAGTCTGTACTATATGCTTCAAGATATTCACACAGTTTATCATAGCTGTCCCTTATGTAAATTGGATAACTATTCTCCATTAAATTAACAAACAGATTCATCATACATTTAGTAATCCTCACTGTCATACGCCAGCTCATAAAATGTTTAAAAGGTCATTAATTGTATTTACTATATGGTCTGGAGGTTCTGCTTCTAAAAGTACACTTTACAAAAAACGATTGGGCAAATCAGATCAGATGGCTACTTCGAAGTGTTCGCTGAGCTTCAATTTATCAAGCAAATCCAAAGTCCTCAACCTGTCCTTACACTATCCTTTTTTGGAAGTAGGTTCCTTCATAAAAACGTATTATCAGGTCACTCTAACTAATAATTTTCCAATCTTGAGCGATTTAAAGATAATATTAGTAACACAGATAATTTTTTATTGCTATTACATTATTCATAAAGATGATTTCATTTTTATTATAGTTATTTTACAAATATTAACAATTACTACAAAAGTATAATACCTTCATACTTGAAAGTATCTTATATAAAATAATTATTACTTGCTATAATATTATATACATTCCAATAATTACATTCAATAGCATATACAATAATTAATAAATAGAGCAATACAATAATTAATAAATAGATTCTTTTTTTCATTTACACGAACTGATGTTCGGTATTATAATATTCTTACGAGGGAGTATAGATGCATACTTGTTAGAATGTGTGAACTGGAGATTTTCTATATAACGCACAAATAAACAGGAATTTGTCGAGCAAGGAGGCGACCGGAGAATAAGCATGAAGAACAAAACCTATATCGCAATTGATTTAAAATCCTTCTATGCTTCGGTCGAGTGTGTGGAACGGGGGCTTGATCCGCTAAGCACCAACCTTGTTGTCGCTGACGCAACCCGCACCGAAAAGACCATCTGTCTCGCTGTCTCTCCTTCTCTCAAAGCATACGGCATTCCCGGTAGGGCAAGGCTGTTTGAAGTCGTACAGAAGGTTAAAGAAGTAAATGCAGCACGGCTGCGCAATGCACCAGGACGAGCCTTTTTCGGCGCTTCCTGCAACGATACTGAATTGAAATCCTCACCGGGTCTCTCATTAGACTACATTACTGCTCCACCGAGGATGTCGTATTATATAGAGTACAGCACGCAGATTTACAATATCTATTTGAAGTATATCGCGCCCGAAGATATTCATGTATACTCCATTGACGAGGTGTTCCTTGACTCCACCGATTATCTGAACACCTACAATCTTTCAGCCCGTGAGCTTGCCGAGAAAATAATTCTGGATGTACTTAATACAATTGGCATTACAGCAACGGCGGGAATTGGCACAAACCTATACCTTAGCAAGATCGCTATGGATATTCAGGCAAAGCATATACCTGCTGATGACAACGGCATGCGGATCGCAGAGCTGGACGAAATGAGCTACCGTCGCTCCCTATGGTCGCATAAGCCCCTAACAGACTTTTGGCGTGTTGGAAAAGGATATGCCAGGAAGCTGGAGGGAAAAGGCCTCTACACAATGGGAGATATTGCAAGATGCTCTCTCGGTAAACCTACCGATTACTACAGCGAGGATTTGCTGTATAAGCTGTTCGGCATCAATGCGGAGTTGCTGATCGACCATGCATGGGGGTGGGAGCCATGTACAATTGCCGATATTAAAGCGTATAAGCCAAGTACAAACAGTATTGGATCGGGGCAGGTGCTGCACTGTCCCTATACTTTTGACAAAGCGAAGCTGATCGTGCGGGAAATGACTGATCTGCTGGTACTTGATCTGGTGGATAAAAGGCTGGTGACCGACCAGCTTGTTTTGACGGTCGGATATGATATCGACAACCTAACGAACCCGGAGATAAAGAAATCATATCACGGGGAAATCACCACTGACCATTACGGACGTGCCGTTCCGAAATCCGCTCATGGTTCAGTTAATCTTGGCAGAAGGACCTCCTCCGCGAAGCTAATCCTGGATGCCGTTACAGAGCTGTTTGAGCGCATTGTTGATAAAAATTTTCTGATCAGAAGAGTCAACATCACAGCGAATCATGTTGTTGACGAGGCAACTGTTCAAAAGACGGACAACTTTGAACAGCTTGATCTTTTTATGGATTACACGGCTGTACAGGCAAAAAAAAAGGATGAAGAAGCTGAGCTTGCACGAGAAAAAAAGATGCAGCAAGCGATGCTGGAGATAAAAAAGAAACACGGCAAGAACGCCATTCTAAAGGGGATGAATCTGGAGGAAGGCGCTACCACAGTGGACCGGAACAGGCAGATTGGAGGGCACAAGGCATGACGATGACATATGACGACATTATTAATCTGCCGCACCATGTCTCTTCGACACATCCTCATATGAAAATTAGTGACCGGGCAGCTCAGTTTTCCCCCTTCGCCGCACTGTCCGGCTATGATGTTGCTATCAAAGAAACCGCAAGACTGACTGACGAGAGAATAAAATTGGACGAATATATGAAGGATGCTTTGAGTGATAGGCTGCAAATCATAGCAGATCGGATTAAAGAGCATCCCGAGATCGCAATTACCTACTTTCAACCGGATACGAAGAAGAATGGCGGGGCTTATGTTACTGCTACCGGTACGGCTAACAAGACAGACGATTATGAACAGGTTGTCGTTATGACAGATGGCACAACGATCCCCATTGATGAAATAATCAGCATAGATGGGCAGATATTTGAATCTATGGTTTTTCATTCATGTGAGAGTGAATAGCGATAGACAAGAATTCAGCGGGGGAACTAAATTTGGATTACATCGTAGATATTGGAGGGATCAGAGCTTATTCGGATATATATAATAAGCCCTGCGACTGTATTTATTGTGAAAATTATTATCAGGCTTTTTTAACCGCATATTCTGAAGTTGCGGTGATACTGCAGGAGTTATGAGTTGCTCTATATTTGAAGGCACTAATGGTATTTCCATGAATACAAAGTGTATGTCGAAAGCACCGGATATCAACCTGATTGGAGCAGATGAGCATGTCTTTGACAGAGCAAGACATTGGGCTGATTGGAGCAGATGAGCATGTCTTTGACAGAGCAAGACATCGGGCTGATTCGATGAACGAAAGACTGAATAGGCTTCTGTTGCTTAACCTGCCATATATATATTCATTGCACTGATTATAATAAAGTGATAGAAATGCCCGGATTATGAGATGTATAGTTAAGTTATAAAACGATAAAATTTTGCAGGATGTGAAATATAGGACGTAGAAATCGTACTTATCAGGTGATGGCTTATATGAAGGAGCTTAGTGATGGATGACAATCAGATCATAGACTTATACATTCGCCGTTCTGAAAACGCTATTGCAGAAACGGATATAAAATACGGAACGCTTTGCCGGCAACTTGCCATGAACATTCTATCGTGCCGGGAAGACACCGAGGAATGCTTGAACGATGCATACCTTGGTGCATGGAATGCTATCCCGCCGCAAATGCCGGTTTTGCTGCGTGCTTTCGTATGCGCTATCGTTCGTAATCACGCCCTGAAAAAATATGCGTATGTCACCGCTGAAAAGAGAAATCCCCGGGCGGCTACTTCAATTGCGGAACTGGAAGAGTGTGTTCCGAGTAGCGGTACTCCGGAGGAGACCTTGGAAAACGCGGAGATTGCGAAGGTGATAAGCGCTTTCCTTCGTGTGCTTGACCGCGAGAGCCGAATTATTTTCCTGCGACGCTATTGGTATTTCGACTCCGTCACGGACATTGCGGAATGCTTTGGCGTGAGCACCGGCAGGGTTTCGAGTGCGCTGTTCAAAACCCGCAAAAAACTGAGGGCTTATCTCTTAAAGGAGGGTATCGACCTGTGAAAGCAAATAAACTGTCTGAAATACTAGGGCTTATCGATTCAGACCTTATCGACGAGGCCGGAAAAGATTACACCACCGTGAAATGGAAGAGGCCGGGGCGCCGGGGCGCCTTCGCGATTCTGGCCGCGGTGCTCCTTCTGGCAGGGACATTTACCGTTGCCTTTGCGGCGAACGCGGATTTTAGGGCTGCTGTTATCTCATTTTTTCACATTGGTACTGCCGAAACCGTACCACAAGGCGAGCACCCCGCAGCATCTCCGGCGAATGATATAACCGTCGTCTCCACCGCAAACATCGAAGGGCTTGTAAACATCGACTATCTGAAGCTGGGCAGCGCCTATGAGTATAGTGACGGCGTTGTCTTCACCTACGACGAATCCGCGGGGCGCAGTCAGGGCTCTTATTGGCGCGTCGATGGTGACAAGCTTATTGCGCTTCGGACAAAACGCGTGGAAACAACCGTCGAATGCCGCGGCAAAAAATGGTCCGTCCGCTTTGACTGGTCCGTCGTAGACGGAAAGCTCTACATCCACAGCATTCAGGATTCGATAGCGGATGGAGAGGAAATGTCCGCCGTGCCATATGCGTTAAATAATGGCGATACACAGAACGTCCTGCTGAAACTGCCTTTTCCATTTGCAAATTTGCGCTCTTATTCGGAATATGCCGTAACGATGAACCTGAAAACAGGCAAAGTGACGGATTTCCTCACCGGATGCGGTCTTGAAAAGCTAACCGATTTAGTCCATTCCATTTCTTTTTCCGATGATATGAGCAAAGCAATCGTTACGATGTATGATAGCGTTTCCTACAATGGATACTATGGCTGCTATTATCTGGATATCGCCGCCAAAAAGCTTGTCCGGATGCATGATTTTATCGGAGAAGATTTTTTTGCAGATGGCGAGCCGTACTGCTGGCTTCTGGATAACAATACACTGTTTTATGTGGCGGCGAACCGCTCTGCCGGACGGAGATTCAATCTCAAAACCGGGGAAAAATCGACTGTATACACAGGCGTTGAGCTTTACTCCGACGCAACAGGCGGCGTACAGTTTTTGGGCGATGAGCATTTGGGTGGGCGTTACGCGCTCAATATCTCCGCCGACAGGACGGCGAGTCTTATCGACCTTTTAACGGGCACCCAAACGCCGATTGACGGTTTTACCTTCACGAAACTGACCGGCGCATACATTAACGCCGAACAAACGAAGATTTACTTCATGCGCTATAATGATGACGACCTCAGAATCGGCAACCTGGGTGTCCTGGATATTCTGGACTCTAAGCTGTTCCTGCTAGACCGTGAAGGCGAGGCCGTACGCCTGGAGTACAACCTCCAGTGGTTCGATAATAACCGCATTGCCGTGAGCGCGGATAAGGCTGCCGATAAATACCTCTACCTTTATGAATTCAAGAGTCGGGATTGAAATGTTATTATTTTTCCTGCAACGGATAGATAAGCTACACAGGGAGGAGAATCAGGGGGAAACTACATGAAAAAGCACTTTTTATTTTGCAGATTACATGTAATTCATAACGGAAAAACAGTTTTTGTCAATCTGTAAATTACAACCCTGATAAAAACCTGCTGAGTTTTACGATACCCGAAACGGTACCGGAAGGTTATCGTTTTTATCTCCACGTCAGCGGGCGCAACTTTATGGGTGATAAATCGAGCGGTATGAGCTTTCACGCTTTTGATGAGGAAAGCCAGAACTACAGCTGGGTAAACGGAAAAACCTATACCTATCCATTGGATTCCGGTAATTTGGATTTTTGCCTGCTGGCTTACGGTCTTATTGATAATAACGGGCAGGAAACCTTATATAATATCACGGCGCTTCCCAACGGGGCAAAAAACATTGTCATGGACCAGAAGGAAAGTGAACCGACCGCCTCTGCCTCTGTTAAACCGTCCGAGTTTTCCGTTAATATCAAGGGAAAGACATATTAACTGGGCAGCACAAACATAATCCCGCTGGAAGCATTTGTGTATTACAGCTTTAGACAATACAGAGCATTTTATGACATGACTTTTTTGGCTAACTGGCATACACTATTGAAAAGGAGGTGCAGTAACTGTGGATTGGATTCAAAGTTTATCAAAAGCCATCAACTATATAGAAACCAATCTCACAAACGACCTGAATATAGATGACATTTCCCACAAAGTATACTCATCCAGCTCTCATTTTCAACGAATATTCAACTTGGTCACAGGAATAACTAAGGGTGATTACATCCGCAACAGACGTTTGAGTTTGGCTGGACAGGAACTTTTGCACACAAAAAGCAAGTTAATTAGTATTGCCTATAAATTTCAATATGAGACACCGGAAAGTTTTTCAAAGGCATTTACAAGGTTCCATGGCATCACCCCATCCAGTCTGCGAAAACAGAAATACGGGGCAAAAATCTTTCGTCCTCTGGCCATCAATATCACCATTCAGGGAGGTTTTGACATGTCGCGTAAAATTATTGATAATATACCACTTCACCAATTGCAATATCCGGACCAAGGGCAAAACTATGTTTTCAATGGCTGTATGAAATACCTGATGGAATGCATGAGCGAAGATGAACAATACGACTATTGGTTTTTCTCTGCTGTTTCAGGTGACTGTTATGTACAAGTATTCGGTACGGACAAAAACAAGTGGCACACATGCTATTCGCAGTCAAAGTTTGATTATAAATTAATCAAACGAGTCTTTGACGCTATTGGATATGATTTTACCTATATAGACGCGGATACATGGCAATCGGATAAGGAAAAAACCAAAGTCAAGCTGATGGAGTATATTGACAAAGGCATTCCAGTCATTGGCAAAGGGTTTTATTGTCCGGCAGAGGACGGTCATGAGGAATGGTCGACAGACGAAGTTTCCTGCATAATCGGATATGAAAACGATGGAGAATGTTTTTATCGTCTGCCGGAGGAAGCCACATATCTAGTTCCGTTTACCCTAGACGACCCTCTTGCTTATATTTTTGTTTTTATCGAAGGCAAAAAAGACGTACCACCGATAGCCGAACAGTACAAAAAAGCGCTACTCAACGCGCCGGGGCTGATGAAAACACCGCCCAGTAATGACGGAGATGTGTTTTTCGGCAACGATGCATTTGAACAATGGGCTAAAATGTTGGAAAGCGATTTCTTCTACCGTATGACAAAAGATGATTTTGAAGCGTTCAACAACATCGCTCAATGGCGATATTACTGCATTTATTCGTGTATGCTGGCAACCAACACCTACTCCAAACAATACACAACAGACCGAGCAATTAAACTCAATCCTGATCTGGCGGAAATTGCGCCTTTACTTGACAAAGAATACCAGGCGTTAAAAGGACTAGAATGCAAATTGGAAGAAGCAAACGGCCACTTTAGCATTAATTACAAGGTTTTACAGGATACAAAAAAGTGTAAGGTAATCGCCGGAATTTTAAGGGAGTTTAAACAAATATACACGCGGATATGTGAGGTTATTGAGCAATGAAGTCCTATCAGATGTCTAATTCTTCACAACATGCGAAATTCGCAATTAAATCCATATGCTTTGGTACATATTTAAATGATTTTATTGTTCTGCAAAATGACTTGTAATTGGAAGTAAAAGTTATTTATAGATATTCTTTACGATTGTTTAATGTTGTATTAAGTATAGTTCCAATATGATATAATGTTCATGGAATATTATAGAATAATTTGCAAAAATACTCTCAGGTAGCGGATATGGTTTTTAAAATAATAAACATATATACTTGTGAAGATGCCAAAGTTATACATAAAAAACAATGGAATTCGGAAAAACATAAAATTCTTATTGGTGCTGGAGCGACCAGATTATTTACGGGATTGCAGCGGAAAACAAATATTATCCCAGAGGGGTTACAAGCATACTTAGGCTTTATGAAATGAATACCTGATGACGGGGCAAAGGATGCCTCCCGCCTCAATGGTTCTTTTGCTTCGAAGAAAGCTTTGGCAGCGGGTAACGATTTGGTTTCAGGCGGTTGAACATCTCTCCGGCCCTGGATGCATAGGTAAGCAGCAAGCCTAGCTGGCGGCAGCCTCGTTGAAACGCAGCAACAGTATGGAATTTCCTCAGGAAAGTTTATACTTGGGTAAGCAAATGTTTCTGCATTCCAGACATTTTCTTTGAACTGATGTGTTATAAATGAAAATATGCGGTAAACGAGGATAAAACATTTATGGAAGTAGTTGCGGTATGTCTGGAGGACACCTTGGAAGAGGACAAATTTGAAAGACTGTTATCATATGTATCGACCGAAAAACGTGGGAGAATCAACAGGTTTCTCAGACATGAAGATGCAGAAAGAGCCTTGATTGGCGATATTCTCACAAGATCCTTAATATGTCGACGGCTTGAAATAAAGAACCGGGAGTTGATATTTGGCATCAATGAATACGGTAAGCCATTTTTAATGAATGATGAAGATATTCAATTCAATATCTCGCATTCCGGTAAATGGGTGACTTGTTCGCTGGATTATTTACCTGTAGGGATAGATGTCGAGCAAGTGAAACCCATCGATATGAATATTGCCGCGCGATTTTTTTCCAAACTGGAATGGAAGGATCTTTTAAGTAAAAGCATCCTTGAGAGGGAAACGTATTTTTATGATTTATGGACGTTGAAGGAAAGCTATATTAAGGCTGTCGGAAAAGGATTATCCATTCCGCTGGATTCTTTTAGCATAAGAATTCATGAGGAGGATATTTGGTTTCATTCTTTATGTGAACCAAACAACTATTATTTCAAGCAATATTACATAGATAGAAACTACAAGATGGCAGTATGCTCAATGAATAATGAATTTCCCCGTGACCTTGGAATCATTGATTCCGATAAGTTATGTGAAGAGGCTTTGTTACTATAATTTATTAATAAGGCTAAAATAAATATTGACAATCGATTAATATCCGGCCCCTCTCCCCTCTATATATTGACAAATATTTTAATTAATGGTAGTATTTTTCTAATAATTACAAAATAAGTAATATTGGGGGCTGGAGAATGATGAGTGGGGATTTAAAAAGTTTGAGGCAGGAAGTTGATCATGTCAATCTTTCCATTCTTGAAATGCTTAATAAAAGGACAGTATTAATAAAGGAAATTTCGGAATTGAAAGATAAAGCGGGGGTTGAATATTTTGACCCTGAACGTGAGACAGAGATGATGGAAAGTATTTTTGGAAGAAATCAAGGTCCCTTATATAATGAATTGGTAAAGGAAATATTTGGGACAATATTTTCCACATCTTTAAAGTATATGGGGATAAGCCGACAAAAGAAACTATTGATTAGCACCGAAGCAGCGGAGACTTTTTGCAATATTCAGGAGATGTTCGGGTTAAGTGATAATGAGCCTGTTATAATAGCCGGGCCATGTGCCGTGGAGAAGCCAGAGTATCTTGAGACCATTGCCGCATTCCTGAAAGAAAGAAATGTTAAATTTATAAGAGCCGGTGCGTATAAGCCAAGATCATCACCGTATGACTTTCAGGGGTTAAGGAAAGAAGGCTTGAAAATACTTCATGATGTTGCGAAAAGTTATGGGCTGATCAGTATTACTGAAGTTGTAGATACAAGAGATGTGGAATTAGTTGCGCAGTATGTGGATATACTGCAAATCGGAGCAAGAAACATGTATAATTTTGAACTCCTGAAAGAAGTAGGAAAGACCGACCATCCTGTGTTATTGAAAAGAGGGATGTGTGCGACGATTCAGGAACTGATGCTTGCGGCAGAGTATATTGTTTTGGAAGGCAATAAAAAGTTGATATTATGTGAACGCGGCATCCGGACATTTGAGACTAAAACAAGGAATACGCTTGATATTTCCTCAATTCCCATTATAAAAAAAGAAACACATTTGCCGATTGTCGTTGACTTGAGCCATTCATTGGGAAGAAAAGATATTGTTAACAGCATTGCGAAAGCTGTCCTTGCAGCAGGAGCCGATGGGATCATGGTGGAAGCTCATCCAATTCCTGAACTTGCTCTTTCCGACAGCAAGCAACAGCTAAATTTAGAGGAGCTCAGTGAAATGCTTCACTTTTTGAAAAGATAAGTAATTTGCACAAATCGAGCAACTCTTTGAATAGTTCACTTAAAAAGTGAACATACCCTACAAATTCTAAACAGATAGAATTACAATACAGCATGTAGTTTTGATAAATGCCGGTTTGTCAGAATTACATGTTCTTTTTATGACGTTTATTTTCGGAAGGGGGTGTGATCACATGACATCATGCTCCAAGTCTAACAATAAATATCCGGAAGGATCCACTTTACGATTTCACTTTGGTTTCACAGGTATCACTTTTTAAAGAGGAGGGATACTATTGCGGGAAACCTTAATAGTATTGACAGGGTTTTTAGTTTACTGTATTATATAAAGCATATAGGAATAGTCGGCGATGAAAGAGGGTGAATTATGAAGCTGTCTACAAAAGGAAGATACGGATTGAGGGCAATGGTTGATCTTGCAGTTAATTCTTCCGGAGACCATGTATCTCTTTACAGCATAGCGGATCGGCAGGACATTTCTGAAAATTACCTTGAGCAGGTTTTTTCAATATTGAGAAAAGCCAATTTGGTGAAAAGCGTAAAAGGTGCCCAAGGAGGGTATATTTTATCTGATGCCCCGTCAAAGACAAAGGTGGGTACGATATTAAGAGCTCTCGAAGGAGATCTTTCAGTTGCTTATGAAGACATGGAGGATCCTTCGCTATCACATAAATCCATACAAGCCTGCATCCAAAAAAACATATGGGATAAGATGAACGAAAGTTTGAATCAGGTTGTGGATGCAATCACCCTGGAGGATTTGGTGAATGAATATAAAAAAATGAACAATGAAGATATCGTAATGTTTTACATATAATATTTTTTAACATAATCTACACTAAAAGTATAGGAAAAATAAAATATAGGGGGATTTTAACATGAGTGAGAGAAAATTGAAATTTGACACACTGCAGGTGCATGCAGGACAAAAGCCCGATCCAACGACAGGTTCCAGAGCGGTTCCAATCTATCAGACGACATCGTATGTTTTCAAGAATTCCGAGCACGGCGCAAATCTCTTCGCATTGAAGGAGGCCGGGAACATCTATACAAGGATCATGAATCCGACCAATGACGTTTTTGAACAGAGAATAGCAGCGCTTGAAGGAGGAGTTGCCGCCTTGGCGGTAGCATCCGGCTCGGCTGCCGTAACCTATTCCATATTGAATATTGCAGGCACCGGTGATGAAATTGTTTCTGCAAGTACGCTTTACGGAGGTACGTACAATCTTTTTTCCGTAACCCTTCCCAAATTAGGAATTAAAACTATTTTTGTTAATCCGGATGACCCTGAGAACTTCAGAAAGGCAATCAATTCCAAAACGAAGGCATTATATATTGAAACGATAGGAAATCCCGGTATCAACATCATAGATATCGAAGCAGTGGCAAAAATAGCACATGACAACAAAATACCTCTCATTATTGACAATACTTTTGGAACACCGTACCTGATAAAGCCTATTGAATTTGGAGCGGATATTGTGGTGCATTCGGCAACCAAATTTATTGGCGGGCATGGAACCTCTATTGGTGGAGTTATTGTGGATTCGGGTAAATTCGATTGGATTGGCAGCGGCAAATTCCCTGGACTGACCGAGCCGGATCCAAGCTATCATGGGATCAATTATGCGAAAGATGTCGGTGCGGCAGCTTATGTGTTAAAGGCAAGAGTTCAGCTTCTCAGGGATACCGGAGCGGCTGTAAGCCCATTTAATTCATTCTTGTTCCTCCAGGGACTAGAAACACTTTCCCTTAGAGTTGAAAGACATGTTTCCAATACAAAAAAGGTAGTAGAATTCCTGCAAAACCATCCTCTTGTGTCATGGGTCAATTATCCCGGCATCAAGAGCAATAAATATTTTGACCTTGCACAGAAATATCTTCCAAAGGGTGCAGGCTCCATATTTACTTTCGGTATCAAGGGTGGCGTTGAAACAGCTAAGAAATTCATCGACAGCCTTGAGATATTCTCGCTTCTTGCGAATGTCGCAGATGCCAAGTCCTTGGTGAAACACCCCTGGTCCACTACACACTCACAGCTGTCGGAAGAAGAACTGAAGGCAGCGGGAGTTACACCTGACCAAATAAGGCTTTCAATAGGTATTGAAGATGCGGAAGATCTCATATATGATATAGATCAGGCACTGAAGAAAGCTGTAGAGGCATAATCAGGACTCACGTTTTGATAAGCTGGAATTTGTATGGAGTGGCAATAAGTCATTAAATCGTTGGGCTGCAGGATATTCAGGAGGTCCGGATACCACCTTTCTCCTGAATATTGCCCGCCATATTCCGGACGATTTTTTAAAAATCAATGAAGTTTACTCGAAATATTTCTTTGAGCCGTTTCCTGCAAGATCTTGTGTCGAGGTGGCAAGGCTGCCCAAAGATGTATTGATAGAAATTGAGGCAGTTGCAATGAAATAGAGTGATGAAAGGATGATCAGTATTGGGAATGTGTTGAAACAAAGTATAAGTACAAAGGTAGTCCATGGCGGTAATTGCTATGATCCGCATACGGGAGCGGTAAGCTTTCCGATTTATCAAAGCGCGACGTTCAGGCATCCGGGACTGCACCAGACTACGGGATATGACTATTCACGCCTTCAGAACCCGACGAGGGAGGAACTTGAAAAAACCATTGCAAATCTGGAAAACGGAAGATTCGGCTTTGCTTTTTCCAGCGGGATGGCAGCAGTCTCCACCATACTTTCGCTTTTTGGTCCGGGGGACCATATTATTGTATCCAATGACCTTTATGGAGGAACCTACAGGCTGTTCGAAGAAATATACAAAAAATACGGCATGGAATTTTCCTACATTGATACAACTGATATTCACGAAATAGAGACAGCTATTAAGAAAAACACCCGAGCGGTTTTTGTCGAAACACCCTCCAATCCAATGATGAAGGTTGCTGATTTGAAAAAGATAGCAGAACTTACTAAAAATTCTGGGATCCTTTCAATTATCGATAATACTTTCCTGACTCCTTATTTCCAAAGACCTTTGGAGCTTGGGGCGGATATCGTGCTCCACAGTGGAACCAAATACCTTGGCGGGCACAATGATACGCTTGCAGGGTTGATCGTAGTGAATGATGATGTGCTTGCAGACAGGCTGAAGCTTGTACAGAAGTCTGAAGGAGCTGTTTTGCCTCCCTTTGACAGCTGGCTCATTTTAAGAGGAATAAAGACACTGGGGATACGTCTTGAAAAACAGCAGGAAAATGCAATGAAAATTGCAGAGTGGCTATGCGGCCACAAAAATGTAACAAAGGTCAACTATGTGGGACTGCCGGAACATGAAAGTTATGAGATATCAAAAGCACAGGCCTCCGGCTTTGGTGCCATGATTTCTTTTTATGTAAAGGATATAAATATCGTTGAGCAGCTGCTGGAAAAGGTACAGCTTGTTATTTTTGCCGAGAGCCTGGGTGGTGTGGAAAGCCTTGTAACATATCCGGTTGTGCAGACACATGCGGCTATACCTGAGGAAATGAGAGAAAAAATAGGAATAACGGATAAGCTGCTGCGACTATCGGTTGGAATAGAGGCAGCAGAGGATATCATAGCTGATTTGGAACAGGCCTTGCTTTAATATGGACGATCAGGCAAAAATTCCTAAGAAATATTTATTGAATAGCTGCAAATATATGATAAACATAATCCCTACTAAACATATAGGGAATATCTAAAATATTTTCAAAACATATTGACTTTTTTTGTTTTTGATAATAAAATTAGAATAACAAATAAAACATATCAGAATACTAGGAAAAATATATTTTGGAGGCGATGTTATGTCAAAGATTGCAAAGAACTTAACCGATCTCATAGGAAATACTCCGTTGTTGGAACTGTCAAACTATAGCAAATTAAACAGCCTGGAAGCGAAGGTGATCGCCAAGCTGGAATCCTTCAACCCTGCCAGCAGCGTAAAAGACAGAATAGGCTACGCCATGATAAAAGATGGGGAAGAAAAGGGATTAATAAATAAGGATACGGTAATTATTGAACCTACAAGTGGCAACACAGGTATTGCGCTGGCGTTTGTAGCTGCGGCAAAGGGCTATCGCCTCATTATTACCCTACCTGATACCTTTAGTATTGAAAGAAGAAACCTTCTAAAGGCATTGGGCGCAGAATTGATCCTTACACCGGGTGCTGAAGGCATGCCGGGAGCAATCAGGAAAGCCGAAGAACTGGCAGCTCAAACGCCAAATTCTTATCTGCCCAATCAGTTTAAGAATCCTGCAAATCCGGAAATTCATAGAAAGACCACAGCAGAAGAGATCTGGAGGGATACCGACGGCCAGGTGGATATATTTATCGGCGGAGTAGGCACAGGTGGAACGATAACAGGTGTTGGCGAAGTTTTAAAGCAAAAAAAGCCCGGTATTCAGATTATTGCAGTTGAACCCTTTGATTCACCGGTCTTGTCGGGTGGAAGCAAGGGTCCTCACAAAATACAGGGGATAGGTGCCGGCTTTGTACCTGACAACTTTAATGCCAAAGTTGTTGACGAGATCTATAAGGTCAAAAATGAAGAAGCATTTGAAACATCAAGAAAGCTGGCAAAGACGGAAGGTCTCCTGGTAGGTATCTCCTCGGGGGCGGCAGCCTTTGCGGCAACTCAGATTGCGAAGAGACCTGAAAATAAAGGCAAGGTCATCGTAGCACTTCTCCCGGATACAGGGGAAAGATATTTGTCTACAGTTTTATTCCAGGAAGACTGATAGAACTAATCTGAAATAAAAGGTAATTGAATAAATACCATAGATATTAGCGAAGGGGAGAAGATCCCCTTTGTTAATATCTCAATACCAACTAAACAGATAATATTACTATAGTAATGGGTCCTAATAGAAAACAGTTGAAATGGAGAGGTCGGTATGAGCATTCATAGAAAGCAAAACAGGGATTCTATAGATATCTTGGCTCTTATGAATAACATCGTTTTCAAATCTATCTGCAATATCCAGGATGGCTCCATTACAATTATTAAGCAGGACAACTCCATTATTCAGGTAAATATAAATGAAAAAATTCAGGTTGACGAGCATAAAAAAAGCGAAGGTTTTGTAGAGGGGGTTCTATTATGACCAGTATTGATGGCTTCGATAAAGCCAGGGCAGGAATTTCTGAAGAAGATCTGAGAAAGCTGCTTCAATATATTGAGAGTATTCATTATGGCTCTGTCACGCTATTTATACAGGACGGTAAGATTGTGCAGATCGAAAAAAGCGAAAAAATAAAGATCAAATAGAGATAGCGATTCTGTGAAAGAGTTTCACTTATTTTGTTGACAGTGCTCTGCTGTAAAAAGCGGATTTTTTCATAAGAGCACACCATTTTTGCAACTTAAATAGATTCAAATGTCTTTTTGAGAAATTGGAAGGTAAAAGTTATGAGCATAATAGAGGTACAAAAATTCATTGATGAAAACAAAATACATACTGTTGAAGTTGGATTTGCAGATATCAATGGTGTCTTGAGAGGGAAAAGGCTTCCGGCCAGACATTTTCTTAAAATTACCGAAAGCGGAACAGGGCTTGCAAAGGCTCCGTTTGCATGGGATGTTCAGTGTGGGGTCTATGAAGATATTGAACTGGCAAACTTCAATAACGGCTTTCCGGATATGATTGCTAAACCGCTGCTCGAAACCCTTCGGGCGATACCATGGCGGGAGGGAAGTGCAATCGTACTTGCAGAGCTTGTTGACGAGCATGGAAAGCCGGTTGGGGTCAATCCGCGCGAAGTGCTCAAAAGGGTGTTGAAGAGATACCATGACAAGGGGTATAGACCACTGGTAGGTTCAGAGCTGGAGTTTTATCTTTTTGATTCCGAAAAGAAGCCTGTATTCAACGGAGTACAATGTTATTCGTTATACAGGGGTGCTGAGTTGGAGTATGTCATTCAGGAAATGAGGAATGGCCTTGAGGGTTTGGGGGTTGAGCTTGAAGCTTTTCATATTGAGTATGGTCCCGGACAAATCGAAGTGATTCCCGAGTATGGGGATGCATTGGAAATGGCGGATAAAACCGTTCTGATAAAAAACTCAATAAGGGAGATCGCCCGCAAACATGGCCTTTATGCGTCCTTTATGGCAAAACCGTGGGCACAGGAATCAGGTAGCGGGTATCATGTTCATCAAAGCTTATGGGATGAAGAACTGAAAAATAATTATTTTAATACGGATCCTGCGCTGGCACAGAATTATCTGTCCGGTTTATTGCAGCATGCCAGGGATTTTATGGTGCTTGGTTCTCCTACCATAAATGCATATAAGCGTTTCCAGGTAAATTCTTTTGCGCCAACCAGCGTAACCTGGGCGCACGACAATAGGACTGTGGCAACGCGTACCCTGTTGGAGCTTGGGAATGGCAGCAGGTTTGAGCATCGTACGGGGTCTGCGGATGCAAACCCGTATCTCATTATTGCAGCCAGTCTTGCCGCAGGTATTTATGGAATTGAACACAAACTTGTCTTAACTGAAGATGTGCAGCAGGAAAAACAACAGCTTCCGGGAACGCTTGAAAAGGCTTTGAATTATTTTGAAGCAAGCGAAACTGCTAAAGAATACTTCGGAAAAGAATTCGTCAAGCTCTTCATCACCTTGGGAAGACATGAGGTCGAGCTTTATAATAGTGCAGTAACAGATTGGGAATGGAACAGATACTTTGAAATAATATAGCGGGGCAAAAGAAATTTCCTGCATTTATGGATTCGTGTACCGGTTTGGTTTTCAGACAACGGGCATATCACCTGCCTTGGCGGATGCATAGACGAGCAGTAAGCAATGCTTGCGACCGGCCTCGATGAAACGCGGCTGCAATCTTCTTTGAACCAATGCGTTATAATTTGAGCCTATTATGGAGAGATGAAGTGATTACGTGGAAGAAACGATATCCTTAAGAATCTATGGGATGACCTGCACCCTGTGTTCCATTTCTATTGAAGCCGCACTTGAAAAGCTTGAGGGTATAAAAAGTGCGAGAATAAGTTATGCCACAGAGAAAGCATTCATAGAATTTGATGCTTCAATAACAAAGGTCGAAGAAATAAGCAGGATCATTGAGAATCTTGGCTTTTTTGTTGAGGGGAGTCAAAAAACAAAAAACAAAATTGGCTTGAATGGAGATAGAATCCATCGGAATAAACTGAGGGACCATTTCATCATAGCGGCAGTTTTGAGTATGCCAATGCTCTTTATGATGATAATCAGCGGAGCCCATGAGTGCTGCAAATATATACCTCCGGACCAGATGACCGGCTTTACCGGATTTATAACAAATTTAAGGGTGGAGACACGTTTTCTCCATGACTGGAGGGTTCAGCTTGCTCTGGCGACTCCAGTACAGTTTATTTTGGGTTTCAGGTTTTACAGGAATTCCTTTCATGCGCTGCTTCTTCGAAAACCCAATATGGATGTTATGGTGGTGTTAGGGACATCGGTAACATACTTTTACAGCGTATATGTCTCCTTTTTTGGACCTGCAGATGATTATGGGATGAAAGAAGTATATTTTGAAGCATCCGCAATCATTATTACACTTGTGCTGCTGGGCAAGTTTTTGGAGGCTGTGGCAAAAGGGAATACTTCAAAAGCGATGGAATCCCTCATGACGCTTAAACCAAGTACTGCAAGTATTATTCGGGATGGAAATGAGATTGAACTTCCCGCCGGAGAAGTTGCAGTAAATGATATCGTTGTTGTAAGGCCGGGTGAAAAAATACCTGTTGATGGGGTGATTATAGAAGGATATTCAAGTGTGGATGAATCCATGCTGACGGGAGAAAGCGTTCCGGTTGATAAAAAGGAAAATGATTTTGTGACAGGAGCATCCATCAATCAGTTCGGTTCCTTCAGATTTAAAGCGACAAAAGTAGGAGATCAGACTGTCATATCACAGATTGTCAAGCTGGTCGAACTGGCCCAGAATAGCCGGGCGACTATTCAAAGAATTGCCGACAGGGTATGTGAATTTTTTGTGCCTTTTGTGATCCTTGTTGCAATAAGCACTTTTTTGTATTGGTATTTTATCGTATTCAATGGTTCTCCCTATATGATCAAACTGCCGATTTTGTATGCGGTATCGGTCCTGGTAGTTTCCTGCCCCTGTGCATTGGGACTTGCAACTCCTACGGCAATCATGGTAGGAATGGGAATATCGGCAGAAAACGGGATACTGATTAAAAATGGAGAAACGCTGGAAAAGGCCTGCCGAATGAATACGGTTGTTTTAGACAAGACAGGAACGATTACCACCGGAAAACTGAAGCTGACGGATGTGATCCTGCTTGATAAGGCTGGGGGACCTGGAAACGAAAATGAGGTTCTTGCGATTGCTGCAGCTGTTGAAAAAGCATCGGAGCATCCTGTCGGCAGGGCTATCTATCAGCAGGGGAAGGAGAAAGTACCCGACCTGATCAAGGAGGCCGATTTTTTCGAAGCGATACCTGGAAAAGGAGTAAAAGCGTTTATCAGGGACAAAAAAGTCCTTATAGGCACCAGTCTTCTGATGCAGGAAGCCGGCATCGATTTTCAAGCGCTGGAAGAGCAATTATCGGTTCTTCAGGGTAAGGGGAAGACAATCGTACTGATGGCTGTAGACGGAATTGCGACTGCTGTTCTTACACTTGCGGATGAGATCAAAAAAACTTCCAGAGAAGCAATAGCAAAGCTAACCAAAATGGGAACCGAAGTATATATGCTTACAGGAGATGACGAAAAGACAGCAAGGGCTGTTGCAGAACCAGTTGGAATAATAAATGTCATAGCCGGGGTATTGCCGGACAAGAAAGCTGAAGTAATTGCAGATTTGAAGAAAAAAGGCAAATTTGTGGGAATGGTGGGTGACGGAATCAATGATGCACCTGCCCTTGCAACTGCAGATGTGGGGTTTGCAATAGGAACGGGTACTGATGTAGCAATCGAAACCGGTGATATTATCTTGCTTGGGGGAGATTTGAATGCTTTACCTGCAGCAATAAGACTATCAAAGGCAACTATGAGAAAAATAAAGCAAAATTTGTTCTGGGCCTTTATTTATAACCTCATAGGTATCCCTATAGCGGCCCTGGGAAACCTGAAGCCCGAAATAGCGGCAGGTGCCATGGCACTTAGTTCCATATCCGTCCTGTTAAATTCCATCAGACTAAAAAGGACTTTGATATAAAGGGTGATGAAGTATAAATAATTCAAAAATAGAGCTGTATCCCGAATTTTTTAATGATGTTTTCGGGCCTGTCATGCAGCCGGGATCCAGTTCACATACTGCAGGCCCATGCAGGCTGTCCTATATGGCACGATGTCTTCTTGGCGAGAAACCGTCCATGGTTGAATTCGTTTTGGACAAGGACGGTTCTTTTGCAGGAACCTTCGGTCATATGAATGAAGATGGAGGCATGCTGGGCGGAGTTCTTGGAATGCTTCCCGACAATGCGGGAATATTAAAAGCTCATTCCATAGCAAGGGAAGAAAACCTGAAGTAATGGGGGATACTCATGTAATTTTAGTTTTTGACCCGGAAGAGAGGCTGTTGGAGAATGAATTTTTGAAACTGGCAAATAGTCTCGAGGGCTTTGTTGATAAAGGTATTATCTCAGTTGCTGGCCGAGGAAGGCTTTATTTTATAAAGACATCCGTCTTGCCGGTTATCAATTTGATCAGGGAGTCCTTTCCGGATTTTAAAATAGAGTGGATGGAGGCCGTCCTCCCTGTTATTACCTCAAGTGAAAAAAAAGAACAATTTTTTGATTCCTTCACGAAATGGAAAGAAGTTGCTTCAGCAGGTAAACAAACTTTATATGCTGCTGCAGTTCAATATGAAATAAATGCATCTGCATGGACAGAAGAGAAAATCATGGATTACATGAAAATGATTGAACGAAAAATGTACAGACAGACGCATGTATTGTACGAAGAAAAAAT
>JAEWQC010000095.1 GCA_023399355.1 Bacillota bacterium
CTCCTGTTGCTCCTGTTGCTCCTGTCGCTCCGGTTGCTCCGGTCGGTCCGGTCGGCCCCGTAGGTCCAATTGCTCCCGTAGGTCCAGTAGGTCCTACTATACCTGCCTCCGATATTAAGGATACATCATCGACAACTATATCAGCAGTGCCTGCCTGGTCCAATTTATCAATCAATACAATAGCCTGCGTTGCTCCTACAGGTACGGGGCCGGTAACCTGGTAGACCTCCAGCCAATCATTCTCAAGAACATCCGAAAGCCGGCCTTGTGGAATGACTAAAATGAGTCCCGTTCCAATAAACGTTAATGCTGCATCATAAAATGAGATAATAATTGTTACCTGGGGACTGGGTTCTGCACCGACTTTAGCCAGGGATGCCAGAAACTCATATCTCTCTCCTGGTACTACAGGAACGAATTGAGCGACAAACGCATCTACCATATCCTCTGCCAATAGGGCAGAGAAAAATCCCGAATGACTGAATTGAGATGTCACCGTTGCACCGAATCCAAGCCATGGTGGAAGGGATCCTGTTTCAAAGCCACCATTAACTATCAATTCATTAAAAGACATTGCATCTCACCTCCTTTATACTTGCCATGTTGGCATATAGAGCTAAAATCACATAATATGCCTCATAATATTATATGCTTGACTTCACAAATTGTTGCTTATGTAAACCTCCAGTGATAAAAATCTATTTTCAAAGCTTCTCCTCACCTACTCACCTGTCCTTCTGCTATAAGCAAACGAGGAAAACTTAAAAGTGACATCATAACCATTCGATTCATATATATATAATTATATAAATTACCTATTTGGGATGGAACGTGAGGACAAAAGCCATGGATGAAGAAAGAAAGAAAATCATATTTTTTTCAAAAGGCGATGACAATTTTATAGAAAATATTATTGAACAGCTCTCCATAAAGTATGAAACGAAAAAGATCATCATCAGGAAGCAGGAGGAAATGAAGCTCATCGACCAATGGATGGAGTGGGCTGATATTTGCTGGTTCGAATGGTGTGACAGCCTCGTTGTTTATGGAAGCAGGCTTCCTATTGCAAAAGAAAGGAAAATCCTATGCCGGCTGCATAGTTACGAAGCATTTACTGGTTATCCTGCTCAAGTGAATTGGAGTTATACAGACAGGCTTGTTTTTGTGTCGGAAGATATTCAAAAATACGTTCTGGAAAATTTTAAAGTGAGCAAAGAAATTACATTCGTAATACCCAATGGCGTGGACATTGATAAATGGTGTTTTAAACAAAGAAGTGCCGGGTTTAAGGTAGCATATGCAGGATATATCAATTACAAAAAAGGCCCCATGCTTCTTTTACACGCAATAAAAACGATTTATGACAAAGATAACCGCTATGTATTTTATATCGCGGGCCAGTTCCAAGATCCAAGATATTCGTTATATTTTAAACAAATGACACGGGAATTCGGGCTTGAGAACAATCTTTTCTTCGAAGGATGGCAGGAAAATCTGGATAAATGGCTGGAGGATAAAGACTATATCCTGTGCTCCAGTCTTTTGGAATCTCAAAACATGAGTGTCATGCAGGCTATGTCCAAAGGAATTAAACCGATTATTCACAATTTTGCCGGAGCAGCAGGCGTTTATCCGAAGAAATATCTATGGAATACCATCAACGAAGCGGTTGAAATGGTAACTGAGCAGAACTACAACTCCGAGGAGTACAGGGAATTTATATCAGAGCACTATTCATTGGCAAATCAGATGGATAAAACAAATGACCTGCTGGATAAATTATTAACCACCAATAAAAAAGTTGCGGAGTTCAGTTACAAAGACTATTGGAATCAACGGCTGAATTCTAATTTTAATATTCAGGGTGTAGGTTATATCGGGCTGGGAGAAATTTTCAACCATCTTTTGTACCAAAACAGGATGGATATTTTGGATGGATTGCTGAACAAAGCCCTTAATGGATTATCCGGTAAAAAGGTGTTGGAATTAGGCCCTGGTATAGGGATTTTTACCGAATACTTTCGGGATAAAGGTGTAGAAGAATATTATGCAATAGATATTGTTGAGAAAGCAGTCATGGAGTTAAGCAGCACATATGAAAACTATCATTTTAAGTTGGGAGACATTTCCGACCACAATATTTATGAAGGAAACTATGATTTGATTTTTGCAGCAGATGTATTACTTCATATTACGAATGAGGAGTTGTATAAAAGCGCAATAACAAATATATCAGAACACCTGGAAGCCGATGGAATCTGCATATTGATTGATCCTGTCAGTGCGATGGATGTAAAAAGCGGATCCCCTCACGTTGTCATCCGTAATAAGGAATATGTAAGTAACATTCTGTACGATAATGAATTGGAACTGGTTGATATTCTTCCTGTGGCTAATTTTATGAATTATCCCTTTGACAGAGGAGTGCTGGGTGATAAAGGTAATTTTGCTTTGGAAGCTTTCAATCTAATCAGTTCATTATTCTCAAATAAATCTATTAGCAATGGAGAAAAGCAATTACTGGGAGAGTATTTGCTGTACCGGGAAAAGCAGCTATTATGCCGTAATACCCCCGGATTATCCGAAAAGCTGTTGGTGATTCAAAAGAAAGGGAGTGAACGCAAGGTTCGTTTCAACCTGAAAGAGCTACTGGATTTGGAGATGATCAGCGATAAGATCAGTAGCCTGGATCAGCTATTGAATCAAAACGATCTTGCCCACCAGGCTTTGTTTCAAAAAATTATCGATTGCATAAATAAACTGCAGGAGGGGACTGATCTGTTGTAATTTGCGGTTGATTATTATTCAGCTTATGATGTGATTAAAGTAAATATAGCCTTTTTCATACTGTCCATTCGTTTCTGTATGTGCAGCAGTTTTTCAAAAGTTCAAAGAGAGGAACGTTCTTGCTTTATATTTCATTGCAGGAATCTCAATTTTGTTGTAGTTTAAAGAAGTTCGCCACTTTCCACCGCCGGAAAGTGGCCAAATGGCGCCACTCGGCGGCGTTGAGCCTGTCAGGGCACTATGAAAAAGCATCAAGTGCACTGGGCGGGTTAAAACTTTGGGGGCGGTCGGCGCATATTTGCCATCCATGGCAAAATGTGCCTGAAATTGACGTCCTGTCAATTTCCCCGCCTTTTTCTGTTTTAACCCGAGTGCACTAAGATGCGTTTTTCAAACACTTACAAGCGCTTCATTAGTGTGTTTGGAGCTGTTGTTAAGATGAGAGTATTAAAGTGTCTATATAAGGTGAATGCATCTATAGTTCCGATGCCTTGATATGAGTTTTAGGATATGAAGTTATCGCTAAGTTGAGATCTTCAGTCTATGTACTTACGTGTTTGTGCTCTTACCCGCCCTCTTACCGTATTGTGCCCCCTTGCCGCTCAAGGGCGGGACGGGGGGTGTGGCTCAAACAGGGCATCTTGCGGAGGAATGGCTGCAGGGTGTTATGCTTTGACGAAAGCCGAATGCGGCAACACGACCCACAACCGGTGCCATGGATGGCACCGTCGCGAGTTGCGGAGGCAGGAGCCGACTCAACCGCGCCCGCATGAGGACGAGTCAAAGCATTACACCCTGCCCATGACGGAGCCTGATGCCAGGTTTGA
>JAEWQC010000147.1 GCA_023399355.1 Bacillota bacterium
CGGTGCTTATCAAACCGGTAAAAATAAGAAGTAAGTATATTTTACGCATACCTGGATGTTTTTATAACAAATATAAAAAATATTTCACTTTGTCAAGCGACAACGAGAAAATACTTCACGCGGGCAGTGGTGTCTGCACCAAGCTGTTGTTACCAACAGTGCTTACTACTTATGGATTTTAAATGATGTTTCAACATTCGTGTTACCCTTAATCATTGCAGTATATCAATAAGCCTGGCCCATATATCACAAGCTGGCTTTTCTGCTAAATTCTTTATTTATTAAATAAATCAAAAATACCACTACGCCAATAGGTCTATAGAAAATAGTGAGTAATACAGAATACTTCCCTTCAATCCCAAGTTTCGATTTATCCATGTTGATGATTATTGCCACAACTATATTTAAAACAAAAGTAAATACTATTGGAAGAACCGATAATACTTTAGGAATGTAACCTGAGCTGGACTCATCCATTAAAAACCTACTCGAATGACTGAATAATAACTCAATTCCATAGCAAATAACCAGTATTAGAGCGTATTTTCCAATTGCTTTAATAGTTATATTATCCATTGTTATCCGATTTTTCGATTAGGTAATTTTCAATCAATAAGAAGCAAATTCCAAATACTGGAATGAAAAATCCAAGGATGGAAGTAATTGTTTTGTTTCTTAAATATTTAAGTGAGTCGATCAGAATAAAAAGCCCAATTAGAATATTTGGAATGATATCCATGTAATTAAAAACTAAACTTTGGATTTCTATGGGATCTGAAAGTCCAAGTTCAAAGATTATAGGAGCAGTAAATCGAAGTATAAAGAATTTCAATAATCCAACTCCAAATCCAATAAATAGATATTTGATTGCTAATTTTTGGGTTTTATTTCTATTCATTGGTACTTGTCTCATCGTTCCCTCAAATGTATAAAGAATAGTTTAATGTAAAAAACTCCAGGTAAAGAATTTATTAAGGTGTTTAGGGAATGATCAATAAAATCGAGTTGGACTATGCCGATAGTGGAGCTTTGTTGCGAAATAAAATATTCTGAAATATTTGTAAGAGTAAATAAAATATTTGACCTTTACATACATAATCACATCTGTAATATCATGGATTATGTAAAAATATTATCGTCAGTGCATTGGAACAAAGCATTTTAGTGTATCGATATGCCAGCTTATGCAACATTTTAATAGAAATATCACAACGACATAATATGTCATATTTGGATTGTATTGTTACATTAACAATCAGAGTTCTTTTCTTTTTGCTAAAATTTATGACCTTTTAAACAGCAACGAAATGGAAATAACAAAACATCATTTACAAAAATTCGGAGAAATAATTAACCAGTATCAGTTTAAAACTGAATTTCCAGAGCCGGATAACTGGATAGAAAAAACCAACAATGAATTATGGTTATGGTTGGTTGGTCAAGTAATTGTTGTAGGAAGTGCTGCAGCCAACGACCGTTTCCAAAACAGTAATGAATTGAGAAGTAGATTAAAATTTTCCCGATTAGAAAAATTTCCGGACGACAATCAACTTCAAAAAGAAATTAATGGGGTACTAAGAATTGCGGGTGTGCGGTATGCGAGCCATGAGGTTGAGAAATGTCATAAATCAAAAGCTCTGGTTCATAATTTCCGTTATATCTCAAATTATAAAGGCGGTTTTAAAGGAATGCTTAAGAACTTGTCGAAATTTAATGGTGATCAAGCTGAACTTGAGAGAGTTACTTTTCTAATGAATAACTTTAAATTTATCAAAAGCAAAAGTGCAAGAGATTTCTTAATGAGTATGGGCATGAATCAGAATACATTAGCCCTTGATATAAGAATCCAGAACATTTTCAACCACCTGAAAATTGATTTTCCAACTCAGGCACAACTAAGCAAACCATATGTTTATAACAAAACAGAAGAAGAGATAATCCTTAAAATATGCAAACCGTTGAATTTACTACCGGTAAAGTTGGATAGAATTTTATTTCAAAATTATAAAGGAATCATCGATAACAAATCAGTAGAACTTGTTAATGGGTAAATTCGAGAGAAGACATTGTCGATAAAGGAATCCCTTATAATAAAGATTCAGAGCTCGAAGAACCTTTATTAGTATAAGTAAGTTGCCGTCTGCGGCAGTTGTAAAGTAATTCTTTACAACTGAATCGGCATCTAATTCGCTCTCAATCCCTGTTTAGTCACTTTTATTTCGTCAATGCTAAGCCGAGCCATACTGCAAGTAATCCTGTTACGACAATTAGTCCGATGTATAGTATTGCTGTCGGTGTTGAAATCGGGGTTTCCAGTTTCTCTTTCACCTTCATTAATGTACTTGGTCAGGTTTTCCGAAATGAACCTATAGGGAGAATAGCGTTTTCTTCATTGTTCACACAAATGTATAAATAAGAGTTTAAGTAAAAAAATCTTGGGTTGAATTTCTAAGGCTATCGGCTATTAGCTGTTGGCAGTCTTTTGTTTATTATTATATTTTCATCCAATTACAATTTTGCTTACTATCCCAAAATTCAACTATCCCTTTGCCTTTTATTATTGTAACACTTCCAAACCTATTATAATCACTTCTTTCCATAACTACAGTGTCACCAAAAGATTCCATAAATTTATCGGAATATGGATTTTTAATTGTTTTTTCTATTTCAAAATTGTCATTGCTCAATTGAGCATCATAGAAATTACAGCCTAAAATAGAAGTATTACTTTCGTTATAAAAGTGAATCCTTCCTTGAATTTTAATAGAATATTTGTCTGTGCCATTTGTATCAAAGCCAGCCTCTGCTTCACATGAACATTTACAATTCCAATCGAAGCTATAACTATCAGAAGTCCAGTATTTATCGATTTTTAATATAAGCGTATCATTGTTAGTATTCATAAATTTTAGCTCATCTCCATTAGTATATGGGAAATAATCAACTAAACTTGATGGAAATGCTGGGCAATCTGTCTCTTTGCACCCACTAAGACTTAATACTATAACGACAAAAATTAATGCTCTCATAACTTTAGTTTTTTACAATTTTATGTGTAATTGTTTTTGATGAACATGTAAAAACAAATAGGTAAGTCCCTGAGATTAATTGTAAGCATTCGGCAAACTGCATCTTTCAAGGCTAAACAAAGCTAATGATATTTGCCCAAAAAAGCAATGTCACGGACAGAAAACAAAGAATACATGCTTCAATTGGTGCAACAGTGGAAAAACA
>JAEWQC010000197.1 GCA_023399355.1 Bacillota bacterium
ATACTAACGTCTTACACGGGCATTGCCTTCCCAGATGCTCCAGATCTGTTCTTCGTCAGCCGGCTGGGCGTAGTCCGTATACAAGGTCGTTACCAATGCTCCGCTGGCCCAACCGAACTGAACCCATTTTTCCGGTTCCCAGCCTTTAAGGATGGCGTAGAGCATACCGCTTACAAAGCCGTCGCCTCCGCCGATGCGGTCCAGGACTGTGATCTGCTTCGGTTCGACAACATGCCAGTTGTCACCCTCCAGCATGATTGCGCCCCACATGTGGCTGTTGGTGTTAATGACCTGACGAAGCGTGGTTGCATAGACTGACGCATTCGGATAAGCAGCTTTTACGCGGCTGATCATGACCTTGAAGCTTTCGATTTTGGCAGCGAGATCCTTGCCGCCGGACTCCGGTCCTTCTATCCCAAGGCAAAGCTGGAAATCTTCTTCATTGCCGACGAGGATGTCGGAGATGCTTGCGATTTCTGAAAAGATGGCATGCAGCTCTTTCTCGCGGTTTTTCCAGAAAGATGCACGATAGTTCATATCAAAGGAAATGCGCGTACCGTATTTCTTTGCCGCTCTGGCTAATTCAAGGCAGAAAGTGCCTGTCTCGGGAGACATTGCAGCGATCAAACCGGACATATGCAGAATCTGGACGCCTTCCCTGCCAAAGATCCTATCCAGATCAAAGTCTGCAACATTAAGTGTGCGGCCGACTTCACCGGCACGGTCGTTATGAACTCTCGGTCCGCGTGAGCCATATCCGCTGTCCGCGATATTAAACTGGTGACGAAAACCCCAGGGGCCGCCTTGAGGGACTTCCTTGCCTTCAAATGCTATACGGCGGCTTGACAGGTTGCTTTTAATGAATTGTGCGATGGGGCTGTCCTTGACAAAAGTCGTCAGAACTTTGGTGGGCAGGCCAAGTGCTGCTGAAACGCTTAAAACGTTGGTTTCAGCGCTGGTATTCTGCATGACGAAAGTATCGCTGCAGTGTACGGGTTGTCCATTTACGGGGGTGATACGGACGCCCATACTGGACGGAACGATCATTGACCAGGTGAAATCCTTGCGTAATTCGATTTTCATGAGGGAACCTCCTTGTTGTTTTACAGTTGTTAGGTTATGTGAATCAGAAAAGCATAAACAGTGGGTCTGACTTTATATCTTCATTATATGTTTTAAAAATGCCTATTTCCTTGCGATTATTGCTTGATGTATTGCAAAAATTGCTGTACAATAACTGTAAAAGGATTTGTGAACAGGAGAAAGGTATAACTGTATATAAGATAGGTGCAAGAATGCGGATGCATCAGATCCTTATTGGAGAGCTGTATATAGGATTACTGCAAGAAATGCGAATGCTCCAGATCCTTATTGCATTGTAAACAGGAGAACTGTATATAAGATTAGTGCAAGAAAAGCGGATGCTCCAGATCCTTATTGCATTTGTAAACAAGAGGGCTGTGCGCAAGATAGATGCAAAAAAAGCGGATGTTCCGGATTTTTTTGCAGGATATTCAGGTGAGAATATGTGGGCTTCGGAACATGAATTTGAAACAAGACAATATATGGTTTCGTCCGATTTTGAGTTTTTCCATAATAAAAACGAGACATTATTGGATGTGCCTTATCATAATCATGATTTTTATGAAATCTATCTCTTCCTTTCCGGAGAGGTAACTTATATTATCGAAGGCAAATCCTATCAGCTCAGATCCGGAGATATCATTCTGATTAATAACAAGGAACTGCATAAGCCTTCCATCAAGCTGGGCATTCCCTATGAACGTATTGTTATCTGGGTAAACCCGAATTTCATCAAAAATCTGAGTATTCTTGGCGAAAATCTTTCCATGTGCTTTGAATCCACCTCGAAAAACAGGTACAATCTGCTCCGGCCGAATCCGGAGATCCTGGCATACATTAATGAGATCATCGGCAGAATAGAATATGTCTGCAGCCGATTGAGCTATGGGAGCACGATTTTAAAAAATATCTACCTGACTGAATTGATCGTATATCTTAATCGTGCGTATTTGAATACAAACATAGAAGACATCAAAGTCGACATTACTTACAATAATAAAATAAACAGTATTGTACGCTATATTAATGAAAACCTGGGTGGGGATCTATCCCTGGACAGGCTTTCCACCAAATTCTACATCAGTAAATATCATCTTCTGAGAGAGTTCACCAAATTTACGGGGTATACCATTCACCGCTTTATCAGGAAAAAAAGGCTCATCCTTGCAAAATCGCTGCTGAATGAGTCTGCTCAAGTTACTGAAGTCTGCATGCAATGTGGCTTCAGTGATTATTCCAACTTCCTGAGATCGTTTAAAAAAGAATACGGCGTATCTCCGAAAAAGTACTCACACGGCTCATCAACTACGCGTTGATCACAAATTTGTAGATCACATGGGCTACACCGTCTTCATCATTGGACAAGGTAATATAGTCGCCTTTCTCTTTTATGACGTCCTTTGCATTTGCCATTACAACACCCAGTCCTGCGTATTCAATCATGGAGAGATCGTTGTATCCGTCTCCTACAGCTATCATTTCATTCTGCTTTATTCCGTAATGTTCACCGATCTTTTCCATGGCAATGGCCTTTGAGGCATTGATGTCGACAAATTCGAGAAAGTTGGGTCTGGAGGTATGGCAGTTCACACGGTTGCCCAAATACCTTCCGACTTCCGATTGAAACCTGTCGATATTTTCTACTTCATCGTACCATAATATTTTTGTTACCCCGTTTTTGATCCATTCGCCCAGATCGTCGACCAGCGTCGGCTCTACCGTTGATATTTGCTTATATAGATTTACCCGGTCATTTATTTCAGTAACCAGCAGCTTGTTGTCGGCCCAGACCATAAATGTGGTCTGATATTTTTTTGCCAGTTCGATGATTTCCTTGGCATTTTCCGCCGAAAGCCTTTGCTCGTACAATATTTCCTTTGACTTTCCCATGATGACCATGGCGCCGTTGTATGTAATAAACGGAAGATCAAGGTTCAGCATGCGGTTGAGTGCTTCGACACCCTGCAGGGGCCTGCCGGTGGAGATTGTAAAAATCAGGCCTTTTTCCACACTCTCCAGGATAGCTTTTTTCGTGACCTCTGTCAGAAATCCGTCACTGTTGAAAAGCGTTCCGTCGATATCGACTGCCATCAGTTTATATGCCATGGTCATTACTCCTTTAAGATTATTGAGTGGTTGGCAAGCGACGGGTACACTTTCAAAAGTTATACAGTTGACAGTGTACCGGCAGTCCAATCTTAGCACAATATTCCACCTATTTCAAACGATCTTCCAGATACTGCTGTTCAAATTCCTGCAATTCTTTTTTAATTTCACCGAGAGCGATAATCGTCTTATTTCGAGGGTGACAGTCGTCTTAGTTTTATAAACGAATTTATGTACGAGTGATGCCTTTTGTTTATATTCCTTTCAAATGCAGATAATAATTCTTATTGAGTTGAGATGCGGAGCAAAATATATGAGGATCAGAAGAAATCGAGATAGAAGTGCAAATAATGAAAAAACCCCTGAAAACAACATTGAAATATCCCACTCCCTGCAGGACAATCTGACGATCCTGCAGGAACAGTTCAAAGACTGTGCCGATATCATCATGAGAAATTTTAAGACCGCCGGAGGCGGATCTGCCTGTATGGTCTATGTCAACGGCCTTATAGACAATAACCTCGTACAGCGGGATGTTATACCAACTCTCCTGAATTTAAAGGAGGATCAATTTGGCGAATTAAAGGATAGGGACATATTCCCTACGATCCAATACAGCAAGGTCTTTATTCTTGAAACCGCCATTGATTATATTTTAAAAGCAAACACGGTGATTTTGATCGACGGAATCAATTATGCACTTAGCTTTAATCTGCAGGATATCGAGACCAGGGCCTTTAACGAGCCTGAGGTTGAACGGATCATCAAAGGGCCACATGATGGCTTCATCGAGTCCGTAATAAAAAATATTTCGTTACTAAGGAGAAGGGTGGCTTCCTCCAAATTAAAAGTAAAAATGATGACATTGGGGAAGCGGTCAAAAAGTGACATTGCAATTATTTACATGGAAGATATTGTAAATCCTGAGATTGTAAAAAGAGTGGAGGAAAGAATTAAAAATATTGAAATAGACAACATTAATGGAGCAGGATACATTGATCAGTTGACATCGGACAGCCCCTATTCTCTCTTTCCTCAGTATCAGGGCACGGAAAGGGCGGACAAGGCAGTAGCCAACCTGATGGAAGGCCGGATTTTAATTCTGGTGGGCAACACGCCCGTTTCATTGATTGTACCTGTAGACTTTTTTCAATTTTTTCAAACACCTGACGATTATAATATTAACTATTTTTTTGGCTCCTTTTTAAGGCTTTTGAGGTTTGCCGGATCTGCTATTGCCATCCTGCTACCTGCGCTTTATATTGCCCTGCTTACCTTCCATTACCA
>JAEWQC010000230.1 GCA_023399355.1 Bacillota bacterium
CCTTTACGCCGAACATCATGCTGACCTCGGAGGGCCCCTGATTTATCATATCAAGGTTAATCTGTGCTTTTGCCAGCGCATTCGCGGCTCTCGCCGTTATGCCGAGCGTATTGCGCATGCCTTCGCCGACAATCATGACCAGGGCCAGATCCTTGTCGACTGAAATATCATCAACAGCAAGTTCGTTCTTGATGCGCCCAACGATCCTGGCTTCCTTGTGCTCATCCAAAAGGTGCTGTTTCAGGATGATGGACATATTGTCAATACCGGATGGAATATGTTCAAAGGAAATCTGCTCTTCCTCCAGAATCTGAAGGATTTTTCTTCCGAAGCCGACCTCGCGGTTCATCAGGTACTTGCTGATGTAGATGAAGCAAAAGCCTGAATCGCTGGCGATACCCACGACCGGATCCGTTATGTTATGGCGTTCCTTTACGATTGTTGTACCAGGTGCACCGGGGTTGTTGGTGTTTTTAATTCTGACGGGAATCCCCTTGTGGAAAACAGGGATGAGGGCTTCTTCGTGGAAAACGCTGAAACCGGCATAGGACAGCTCCCGCATCTCTCTGTAAGTCAATTCTTGAATCGGCCTGGGCGATTTGATCAGGTTGGGATTTACAGCATAGACATTATCCACATCGGTAAAATTTTCATAAAGATCGGCATTGACAGCAGCAGACACGATCGATCCTGTGATATCCGAGCCGCCTCTGGGAAGTGTAACTACTTCTCCGTTGAGAGAATACCCGAAAAAGCCGGGAAAGATGGTAATTCCGGGAAGCTCGGAAAGGTATTTCATATTATCATAGGATTGCGGAAGAACCTGGGCATTGCCAAATTCATCACTCAGCAGCAGGCCGGCCTCCCTTGGACTGACATAGCGTGCTTCCACACCGGTGCTTTGCAGAAAAGCGGCGACCAGTCTGGCGCAATTATCCTCACCGGCGGCTTTCAAACTGTCCATATACCTTCCGGTATTGCTTCTGTCGGCTTCGACCCGTGCTTTCAGGTCTTCGGCGATGATTCCGGTAATTTCATCCGTAACACCAAGCCCGGCGGCGATTTCTGCAAATCTGGCTGATACAGCCTGCAATTCGTCATCCGCATTGCCCTTTTGCAATCCTGCATTTGCGCAGGCGATCAACATGTCCGTAACCTTGGTATCTTCCTTGAAGCGCTTTCCAGGCGCCGATACTACGACGAGTCTCCGGTCAGGGTCAGATGTGACAATGGAACAGACTTTTCTTATCTGATCGGCGGATGCCAGAGAGGTACCCCCGAATTTTGCAACTTTCATACGTTCAACCCCCAGAATAAATAATTCATTATATTATCACACCTGCAAAAAGGGTATGTCAATAATAATTTCCCAAAAAATAACGAACACTTGTTTGTATTTTGCCGGATTTATGATATAATATAATGTATGTTTTAACGTTCAGATTCTGAAGGAGTGTATTGAAGCATATAGAACTTTTGGAGGAATTATGCCGGAATTTAAAATTGTCTCGGAATATAAATTGTGCGGGGATCAGCCGGATGCGGTGGACAAGCTTGTAAACGGGCTGAACAGGGGATACAGGCATCAGACGCTTTTGGGCGTAACCGGTTCCGGTAAAACCTTTACCATGGCGAACGTGATTGAAAGGGTGCAGCGGCCGACCCTGATCATGGCGCATAATAAAACACTGGCAGCACAGCTGTGCAGCGAATTCAAGGAATTTTTCCCGAACAATTCGGTAGATTACTTTGTCAGTTATTATGACTATTATCAGCCGGAAGCATATATTGCTTCGACAGATACCTATATAGAAAAAGACTCCTCGATCAACGATGAGATCGACAAGCTGAGGCATTCCGCTACGGCTGCCCTGTTTGAACGCAGGGATGTTATTATCGTTGCGAGTGTATCGTGTATTTATGGACTTGGTGATCCTGAGGATTATAACGAACTGATGTTGTCTCTGAGGCCGGGTATGCAGAAGGACAGGGATGAGATCATCCGGAAACTCGTCGATATTCAATATGAGAGGAATGAAATTGATTTCAAACGTGGTAAATTCAGGGCCAGAGGGGATGTCCTCGAAATATTTCCTCCTGATTCGTCTGAAAAAGTACTGCGGGTCGAATTCTTCGGAGATGAAATAGAGAAGATATCCGAGGTCAACTACCTTACAGGAGAGATCCTTGGCATCCGTTCACATGCTGCCATTTTTCCTGCCAACCACTATGCTACCACAAGACCTAAAATGCTCCGTTCGTTGACCACGATCGAGGAGGAACTTGAGGAAAGACTGAAGGAATTGAAGGAACAGGGGAAGCTGGTAGAGGCACAAAGGCTGGAGCAAAGGACCAGATATGACCTTGAAATGCTGCAGGAAATAGGCTTTTGCCAGGGAATTGAGAACTATTCCAGGCATATCAGCGGAAGGGAACCCGGCAGTTCACCTTACACTCTTATTGATTATTTCCCAGAAGACATGTTGCTGATTGTGGATGAATCGCATGTTTCCATTCCTCAAATCGGAAGCATGTACAATGGCGACAGATCCCGCAAGGAATCTCTTGTTGAATTCGGTTTCAGACTGCCGTCGGCTTATGACAACCGACCCTTGAGATTTGAAGAATTCGAGAAAAAAATCAAGCAGACCATCTATGTAAGCGCCACTCCGGGAAAATACGAGCAGAGAAATTCACAGCAGGTGGCGGAGCAGATTATCAGGCCGACAGGCCTCATAGACCCGGACATCATGGTGCGTCCTGTCAAAGGTCAGATTGACGATCTGATCGGTGAAATATCCATACGTGTGAAGAAACAGCAGAGAGTCCTGGTTACAACGCTGACAAAAAAGATGGCTGAGGATTTGACCTCCTATCTTAAGGAATTGGATTTCAAAGTGGAGTATCTGCATTCAGATGTTGATACCCTTGAAAGAATAGAACTGATCAGGAACTTAAGACTGGGTGTCTTTGACATATTGGTCGGCATCAACCTGCTGAGGGAAGGCCTTGACTTGCCGGAGGTCACACTTGTGGCGATACTTGACGCAGACAAGGAAGGCTTTCTGCGCTCGGAAACCTCACTGATACAGACCATTGGCAGAGCGGCCAGGCATGTGGAGGGTACCGTCATTATGTACGCAGATAAAATAACGGATTCGATGCAGAAGGCGATCAGCGAGACTAACAGAAGAAGAAAGATCCAGATGGAATACAATGCAGCAAACGGCATCACGCCCACGACCATTCAAAAGGCTGTAAGAGACAGGCTGGAAACGATGAAGGTCGCTGAGGAAGATACGAAGTATGCATATGGACAGAGCTTTGACCAGCTGGACGGGAAGGATCTTCAGGCCATGATGCTGAAGCTGGAGAAGGAAATGAAAGAAGCTGCGAGGGATCTGCAGTTCGAGAGAGCGGCACATTTGAGAGACAAGCTGCAGGAACTAAAAAAGAAGCTTTAGTAAAAAAGATGAGCCTTTAAGAAAACCATTAACATGTATCACAACTTACATGTATCACAACTTACATGTATCACAACAAAATTGAATTAATAATTATCCGTTATCGGAAAATAGCATTTACAAACAGCAGCATCCTTTTGTCAAGGGTTTGCCGCTGTTTTTTGTTTTGGTTGCATATTAAATTTTCGCAGTTGGTAGTATTGGTGAATTGGTTGGCTAAAATGAATATAATTGGTAGTTTAGGCTCCCAATACTAATGCGGTTGGTAATATTGCCAAATTGGCTGGCTAAAATAAATATAATTGGTGGTTTAGGCTGCCAATACTAATATAGCTGATAATAGTGACAAATTGGCTGGCTTGAATTAGTGCGATTGGTGGTATGCTCTTACAATAGGATGTGCTAATATTAAATTGGATGGTACCATTTTACTTGAAAGAAAGAAGATGAAAAGCAATGGATATAAAACTTGACAGAAACGGTTCAATACCAATTTATCTGCAGATAAGCAACCAAATCAGGGGCATGATACTGGCTGGGAATCTTGAAGCAGGTGCCAAATTGCCCCCCGAGAGGAAACTGGCGGAACAGCTGCAGGTGAACAGAAGCACTGTGCTCAATGCCTACAGGGAGCTTAAAGCAAATAACCTGGTTGATTCACATATTGGTCAGGGAACTTCAGTCATAATGGGGAGATTGGATGGCGGAATTGATCAGGATGGAGGAACAGGTAATGATGCACCGCCTCCTTCCATGCCGTGGGAACAACTTTTCAGTGAAAATTCGCTGAGATCGCAGGACACGACGGTGAGGGATCTGCTGAGACTTTCAGGAAGCAGCGGAATGATTCTGTTTGCAGCAGGTGTTACGGTGCCGGGGATCGATTCTCTGGATGCATTGCAGCGGATTCAATCGGAGGTACTAAGGCAATATGGGCATTCTGCCGTTCAACACATACCAACCGAGGGCTTTTATCCCTTGCGTGGGAGTATATGCGCCTTAATGGGTGAACGCGGGATTTGCGCCAACGCGGAAGATGTCGTAGTATTGTCGGGTTCTCAGCAGGGATTGGATCTTGCGGCCCGAATATTCATCGATCCGGGTGATGTGGTGTTTGTCGAGGAACCAAGCTTTTTCAGCGCTTTCCACATTTTTAAAGCGGCAGGGGCCAGAGTGATAGGAGTGCCAACCGACAAGGACGGAATGCGGACGGACATACTGGCGGTTATGCTGGAAAGATTCAAACCCAAATTGATTTATACAATACCTGATTTCCAGAATCCTACAGGCTTCGTCATGAACCTGGAAAGACGTAAAAATCTGCTGTCGCTTGCATATAAACACCAAACCGTCATCCTGGAGGACGACCCGTACGGCAGACTGCGTTATGAGGGCAGCACACTGCCGCCTCTGAAAGCTTTGGACAGACATGGGCATGTAATTTACCTCAGTACTTTTTCAAAACTGCTGTTTCCGGGCTTCAGAGTAGGCTGGCTTACAGCGCCCCAGGCAGTAGTCAGCCGTTTTGTGCTGCTGAAGCAGTTGGCGGATTTGCATACAAGCAGCCTTCCGCAGCTGATATTTGACAGGTTCATACGAGAAGGTCTTCTGGAAAAGCATCTTGTAACAGCGAACAAGGAAAACTGCAGAAGAAGGGATACCATGCTGGAGTCACTGCATTCGGCAAAAATGGAAGGCCTGAACTGGAATACTCCCGAGGGAGGACTCTATCTCTGGTGCAGGCTTCCCGACAATATGCTCCAATCAAGACTACTGGCAAAGTCGGTGGAAAACGGCGTCTCCTTCGTGCCTGGAAACACCTTTTTCCCCGCTACGCCTCCTGGAAATTACATAAGATTGAATTTCACCTACCCTGCGCCGGAACAGATCACTGAGGGAGTTAAAAGACTTGTAAGGGCGTGGGGGGATATCCTGAAGGAACAAAAACGATATACTCCAGTATCCGAAACAAAGCTGGGACCTATTGTCTAAGAGTCCGCTCCCGGCACATAAAAT
>JAEWQC010000291.1 GCA_023399355.1 Bacillota bacterium
AGTTTTGTTTGTAGTAATCTATAAAGAAAAGATCGTTCAATCCCTTAAGAACTTCATTATTTAGGGAACGACTAAGAATGGGGCTGTTGGCGATATGCCAATAGCCTTTTCTAGCATTGGTGAATTCCCACACTTTGTAATTATCGATACGATGTTGGCTAAGATTCTTTCTGCGCTCTTTTTGCTCCTACTGAACATCATGCAGTCGTCTGGTCTGCATAACGGACAAATCTGTGTCCTCTCGCAGTTAGCTCCTTATCCTGTGACCTCTGCTCGAGCGTCTTATTTTTAGCGGCATTATCAATGATGTATTCGACCTCTTCTTCTGGTGTATCGAAGTCATGATTTCAACTGTTATTTTTCTTTTATTGATTCATAAAAAACCCATACCGTGCTGCCCTCATGGATTCCATCCAAAAGCTTCACCTGATATTTCCCAAATCCTTTTTCTACAATATTACATTTTGTTCCATTTGCTGTCCAGCCTGCTTTACCAGTACTTTCCATCTCGTCAATAATTCCTTGATTATCATTATTTAACGCACTCATATAACGGCCCATGGCATCTTCTGATGCAAATACCAATACGCTGCCCGAATCATATTCAAGAGTTGCATCATAACTTTCCGTATAGGATGAAGATTTCGGATTGTCTGCTTCGCCTTTTGAAAATACAATAGTATTGTCAATTTCTAATTTTTCATAATTATCATTCGAATAATAATGATATTCGTGTAAATTACTGTCATATACTATAAAGTCAAAACTGGAGCCACCGCTCCCCTCAAGATTTATATTTACAGTTTTATCATCTATTTTATATGTAAAAAAACTGCGCACATTTTTTTCCTCATTAATACGCTCAAAGAGATTAAAAAGTGCTTTTGCTTCACTACTGTCTTTTTCTACATCTGCGTATTTACTGAGATCATCACTGATATATCTGGGATAACATGAAAAATTCAGTATATCGCCTTCTTGCGTTAATTCTTTAAGTTTAAAACTTGCATCAATATTTATTCCATGAACATTCAATGATTTTACATAATCCTCAAAATCAGATAAAAATAAATTATATGCTGACTCCATCAAAAGTTCCTGCTTCTTATCTCTATTTCTATTTATAATTACAATACCTATAATAACTGATACAAAAATAATGCAAACAGAAATTATAATTTTAATAATTTTAACATTTGCACTTTTTGTTACGTTTCCCTTACCACAATCCGGACCTTTAATTAATACCATTCTAACACCTCCTACTCTCATATTATATTATAACATTTCATTTAAATTATCAAATTGATTCTTCCAAACGGTGTCTCGCTGGACTACTGGAGCGTATATATTAGGAAAACAAACTACCTATAAAAATGCGGTTTCGCTAAACCGCTTCGGATTGGGTGTTGACCTCGATATATTCAGCTACTCGGCGGTACTCATTGGCGAATTTCAAGCTAACGCTTATATTGCCATTGTCGTACACCTTGATTTGCTCTATGAGTTCAATTAAAACTTCTCTTGTTAGTTTGTCGATGTTTTCATACTTCCTAAAGGTAGCTAAAAATGGATTTTCTACGTCAATCCCATTTTCAAGTTCTGCCTTTTCTTCATGCAGATTGGCTATAATTTCGTTGATTGCTTCAATTTGTCGCTCATAATCATCTTTCATATGGCGGTATTGCTTGTGAGAAATCTCTCCGTCTTTCCAATCTTGATAAATACTTTGCTGATAACGTGTAATTTGGGAAAGTTCTTTTTCCTTTGCGGCTAAGAGTTCATTCAATCGTATGGACTGGCTTTTTTGCAAGGGGGGCAGTATTGATACGAGAAACAATTTCGGAAAAGGCTACCGCAACATAAACTTGTTGTCGAATGGCATACAGTACACCTTGTTCCAGATGATTATGGCGTATGGTGTGTTTTGTGCAAGCTGTTTTCGATTGGTCTTTATAGGTGCGGCAATAGTAATAGACATTTCCCTTTACCTTGCTTCGTGTCATAGCCTTGCCACAATCGGCACAACGCAGAAAACCGCTAAACAGATATAGCCCCTTTTGCTGTGGTGCGGTGCGGGTGTCTTTTTTCATAAGTTCTTGTACTCTGGCGAAATCCTCCCGGCTGATAATCGGTTCATGGGTATTCTCAACAATAAACCATTCATCTTCTGGGACTGCTTCTTGCACATGGATTTTATAACTTTTTATGCGGTAACGTCCTTGTACCATATCGCCTACATAAATACGATTTTTCAAAATGCCGGTTATACTTATTGCCGCCCATAGAGGATTACTGTCCGTAGCATTAGGATTTTGGTATTTCATACCCTTACTTTTCTTGTAAGCCGCCGGACATAAAACACCACTATTATTGAGTTTTCGTACAATCGCATTTTTGCTCATGCCCTCCAAAAACCATCCGTTAGGTCTTTCCCCCTTTCAACGGGCGGTCATGGCGTACCCTGCGGCTCGGCTCCCCCTTGATTGAATGTATCCGAACCATCGGTATTCAGTTGTCAAAGAGCATTAGAAAGAAAAGAATCTCTTTCTAATAGCCATGTGATTTAGAGGGCAAATTTGGAACGGGTAATTAAAAGTTTTTCCATGTTCCGAAGCCCCCGTTCAATAGAAACTCTGACTGCTTTTTCGTCTACGTCCTCAGACTGTGCAATATCTGATTTGCTTATGCCGAGTATGTAATGAGCGTAAATCCGTTTTCCCTGCTTGTCCGGCAAAGAAGCTATCGCAGCTTGTAATTGTTCGACTGTCATTTTGCGCTCATAGAG
>JAEWQC010000303.1 GCA_023399355.1 Bacillota bacterium
AGAGAAAAAGCACTGTCTATTGTAATGTGCGGGAGCGTTCTTATTAAAAACCATTATGTAGCGGATCATTTCAAGCAATTAATACAAGCTGCATTTCCAAAAGCAGTTTTAACGATTCCAAATGATAGCGCACTGGATTGTGCTTTAAAAACAGCAATGAAAAAGTTGTAAGAATAGCAGGGGGTCCTTTTCATTTAGGGATCATCTGAATTATCCCTTGAAGTGAAGCTGTGGATGGACTATGACCCGATATTGTCATAGCCGATTCAAAACAACTACTGAATAATGCCTGGGCTTATTATTTAATTATGAAAGGATGATTAACATGAAAATTGTCATACTGGACGGGTACACGGAAAATCCTGGAGATCTGACTTGGGATGGGTTCCGGACTATGGGCGGTCTTACCGTATATGACCGAACTAACCAAAATAACCAGTCGGAAATTGCTGCACGAATTTCGGACGCTGAAATTGTGATTACCAACAAAACCCCCCTGTCGAGAGAAGTCATTCTCGGGGCTGCAAACATGAAATATATAGGCATACTGGCCACTGGCTATAATGTTGTAGACATTATGGCCGCTACAGAAAAAAACATTGTGGTAACGAATATCCCTACCTATGGAACTTACGCTGTGGGACAGTTTGCAATCGGACTCCTGCTGGAGATCTGCCATCACATCGGCCATCACAGTGATGCAGTACGGAAAGGGCGCTGGGAATCCAATCCGGACTGGTGTTTCTGGGATTACCCCATGATAGAGCTTGCAGGGAAGACCATGGGTATCATTGGCTTTGGCCGGATCGGACAGACAACCGGTAATATTGCCAAGGCTCTGGGCATGGAAGTCATCGCTTATGATGAGTTCCAAACAGACACAGGACGGGAGATCGGCAAATATGTCACCTTGAATGAGCTATATGCCAGATCCGACATCATCTCCCTGCATTGCCCGTTAACACCCGCTACCCATGGGATTATTAACCAAAAAAGCATAAACAAGATGAACAACGGCGTAATAATTATTAATAATTCCCGCGGTCAGTTGATAGCAGAACAGGATCTGGCTGATGCCCTGAATTGTGGAAAGGTATACGCTGCAGGCCTGGATGTAGTCGACACAGAACCAATCCGTGGCGACAATCCGCTGCTCAAGGCAAAAAACTGCATCATTACGCCCCATATTTCATGGGCAGCAAAGGAAAGCCGTGTAAGGCTCATGAATATAGCGATAAACAATCTCTCCTCTTTTTTGAATGGAGCACCGGTAAATGTGGTCAATTGCATCAAATAGAATTTGTATGCATACAATAAAGGAACTAAAATATGCTGAATGGAATTTTAATTGATACTTTACCGGAAAAATTAAGATTTAACGTGTACGGCACCTTCAAACCGAAGGTGCAATAAACATGGTTCAAGCCGGTGCCTGGCTTGAACCATGTTTATATATGTCCCCGTTATTTTGAATGCCTCCTGCACAAATAAATTTATTATTATTAAATTTATTCCATGTAAGGCAATACATATGAAGAAATATTTTAATGAATCTGCTTAAAGAAAATGTTCCGATACAGTAATATTTTCTTGCCTGTCTGAATTAGTCATGTAGTAAAAGGCCGCAATACTATTGACTCATGGAAATAATAAAAAAGCTACACACCCATTGTGGCGGTTTCCGGCAGGGTGCTGCCCCCATCGATTACGATTTGGGCGCCTGTAATGTAGCTTGATTCATAACAGCTGAGAAACGCAGCCAATTCTCCGATTTCATCCGGCTGCGCCAGACGTTTCAGAGGAACGGAACTGGCAATCTCATCAATCACACTTTCCGGATTCTCCGGACAGGACTGTGCCGCCATTCCCTCTACAAGAGGCGTACGTACATATCCGGGACAAATTGCATTAACCGTGATATTGTAGACAGCAAGTTCTCGTGCCATGGCTTTCGTAAATCCCACAAGCGCGGCCTTGGTGGTTGCATATGCAGCCTCGCCGGGGTCCGCCACCATATCTCCCGTAACGGAACTCATAATTACAATCCTGCCTTCTTTTTTCTCAATCATGTAGGGTACAGCAGCTTTTGTGACATTCCATACACCTTTTATGTTAATATCGATATGATAATCGCGGTCATCGTCGCTGCAGGCAAGAAGATCACCTAATATACATACACCCGCATTGTTGACCAGAATGTCAATGGTTCCGTATTGCATTACTGCAGCTTCTACCAGGGCATTTGTACTGGATGTGTCCCGGACATCCGTCTGTACGCCGATTGCTTCGTAACCTTCGGCGGTAAGCTCCTTTGCAAATGCAAGCACTCTTTCGCTTCTTGCGGCAAGGACCAGTTTGGCCCCATATTTTGCGAAAACTCTTGAAATTCCTTCTCCTATGCCTTTGGAAGCGCCGGTAATGATCGCAACCTTTCCCTCTAGTTTTCTCATTTAAAATCTCTCCTTCCATGATAAAAATCTGTTATAACGCATCCAGTCCGCGCAGTTTCGTTCGAATCTGCACGACCTCAACAATATTTCGGACGAATATTTTCCCGTCGCCGAAGCTTCCTGTGTTCAGCTCCTCCACAACGCTGTTAATGATTTTCTCCACCTTGTCATCAGGTACGACGATTCGGTAGGAAAGTTTTGGCAGCAATGTTCCGTTTGTGACCTCATCTCTTGTATAAACTTGTTTCTGTCCTTTCTGATGACCGTAACCGCTCAGGTATGTCACTGTAACTCCCGTTGCACCGCAATTATTCAGGATTCGGTTCAGATTCTCCATTTTTTCAGGCTTTATAATAAATTCCATTTCTTTCATATAGCTACACCTCAATTCATGATATAAGGTTTTCCGGATTACCAATTTAAAATTCCCAGTCTCCTTCAGGGTTTTCACATATACTTTTTCTCGCCGACATTTGTACATAATCATAACAATCCAAAGGACCAAGTCTACCCTTTATATTGGACAACCCATTGTTTTGACTACTTTCTATCTCTTTGTTATATCATCTTCCTCCGTTTCCCGATTATCCGAAAAGTCTGATATACCGTTCAGTCAGTCCGATTGTTCCATCCAAATAACCGACAGAAAGTGCCGCTACAGGATCCGAATCCTTATGGCTTGCAAGCCAGGCCATCAGCTGCAGTCTTCTCATAAGGATAAAAGTGTCGATTTCTTCAAAGTCTGTATCCGTGAACGGCATAACTGCCTTATACCCCTTCAGCCATGCGTTGATTAGCTTCGGGACAATGGCCTTGTGCTCTATGAAGCTGATGGAGGAAGCCAGATCATGCAGCCTCCAGCCAAACCCGCAATCGTCGAAGTCGATGACCTTGATCCGGTCGCCATCCACAAGAATATTGGCAAGTCGCAGATCAGCATGGATCAACCCCCAGTTATTCGGATTCTTGCCATATCTTTTCAGGCGCTTTTGTATCACCCGGCTGGATTCCTCCAGTATCTTCTCCGCCTCCGGTTTCATTCCCGGAAAGTCCTGCCACCTTCCCCAGACTGCCGTTTTGCCGATGATGTTATCGTAGTCCCACTCAATCCGGTCAATTGCTTTTGTCCCGTTCCAGATGGATGCCTGCCTGTGCAGATATGCCGTCGTTTGTCCGAGCACTTTAAAATCCCTTACGATTTTTTCTATATCTGTCTCATCCGGCTCCGATCCTGCAAGAAACTCGCAAACGATACAGTAATAAATGTTGCCATCCTCCCCTGGTACCTCCTGAATTGGTTTCGTATCGATTCCGTTAATCGGGTTCGCAACGATGAGAGGAGTGTAGTTATTGATCTGCCGAAGCCATTCTATTTCGGAGTTGAGTTCCGATAGTGTATGGTAGCCAGGTCGGCTTATCCGGAGCACGCCTAGGCACTCTTCCGTTTTTTTGCTTTTTACCAGGTAAGTCGCATTTTCCGAAAGGACTATGAGCGTTGCATAGACTTCATCCTCCCACTGATATTTTTTCAAAACATTCCTGGCAATTTTGTCAAGAAGCTGCTGACTAAAGGCCATATAACAACCTCCTTTTTCTGTGATTTTTTGTAAAAAAGCAAAGGTGTATATTTCGACAACATTGTCGAAATATACACCTTTGTATAATAATCTTTTATTTCTGTGCGAGAACCTGCTCCGACGCTTCGGCAATACCCGCGGAAAGCTTTTCCAGAAGCTCGTCGCAGTATTCTTTTGTTATGAGAACGCCCGGTTTGAACTGAAGAACGTGCGGATCCAGCTGCGAATAGATCGCCCATACACCGTTTTTATAGAGATGCTGCATGACAATGACGGCGCCGATTTCTCCGGCAAACTCAAGCCCCATGATCAGCCCGTTCTGGCGTATTCCGATAAACGTACCCGGATGATCCGCTCTGATTTTCTCCAGTCCCTCGCGGATATACGCTGACATAAACGCAACGTTTTTCTTTGTCTCTTCCCGTTCCAGAATTTCAAATACCTTCAGTGCGCATGCACAGCCAAGTTCACTTCCGCCGAAAGTCGCCATATGCGCGCTTCCGTCCTGCGTCATCCAATGAGATGCCCTTTCGTTGAGAATGACACAGGAGATCGGGTAGATTCCTCCTGAAAAGCCCTTTGACGAAACAATGATATCGGGGATGACACCGTAGGTTTCAATACACCACATCTTTCCGCTTCTCATCAGGCCCGTTTGAACCTCATCGGCAATATAAAGCACATCATTGCGTTCACAGAGCTTTTTTACTTCAGCATGATACCCTTCCTGCGGCATTACAAACCCGTAGGTCGCCGGAATTGTTTCCATCAGTACCGCCGCAATATCGCTGTTTTCCGCAAAGGCTCTTTCCATTGCCATAAGGTCATTAAAGGGAACCTTGACAAATTCGTCGGGGCGCCCGGCATGAAACGGACTGCAATATCTTGGAGCGCCGGCGGCTACGGCAAGTCCCGTGTGTCCATGGTAGCAATTCTCAACGCAGATTACTTTAAGACGGCCTGTGGCATTTCTTGCACATTTGATTGCGAGATCAATCACCTCGCCACCGGAGGAGCCGTAGATCACATGCCTCATTCCTTCCGGAGAAGCCTTCACAACCGTCTCCGCCAGCTTTGCCTTTAGCGGGGAAGGAAAGTGATGATTTCCGATGTCAACATACCGCGTCGCCTCGACCAAAGCGTCGATAATCTCTGGATTTCTGTGGCCCAGGCTATAGGTCCCGCCGTTGATATGCACATCCATAAATTTATTGCCGTCCATATCCCAGAAATAATACCCTTCGCGCCTGCCTATGACAAGGTCAATGCCCAGATCCAGCCACTCCTTCGTTTTACCGCTATTCCAGTATTTAATTGATTGATCAAATACGTCCTGCTTCTTTGTGTTGCGGAAAATCCCTCCCACCATCACAACGTTTCCTCCTTCATATTTCTTCTCATACTAATTCCAATCAAAGACGCAGGAAAAATATCTCCAAAAAGCTGAGTGTTCATAGTTTTTGAGAAATTACCCCTCTTGTTTCCAATTAGTGATTCGTATTGCACCGTGTTTTTGCAGACATAACACCAATCGTTCTTCGGTATTATGATAAAAAGGAGCCTAAAAGATCATACTGTTCTGAAAGCTCCTTTACTTTCTGTTTATTGTAGCATTCAAAAAAGCGCGCCAACAATACAAAATATTTAGGATAAACGATAAAATATTTAGGTCAACTCTTAATACATTTCTTATACTCCAATGGAGTCATTCCGGTATGGCACTTAAACTTGGCACCGAAATACCCCTCGTTGCAAAAGCAGAGCATGGATGCTACATTGCTTACGCTCATATCAGGATAATGCAGAAGCGTTTTTGCTCGTTCAATTTTTACATCCAGAACAAAGTTGTTAAAACTAACATTAGTCATTTCTTTAAAAATATGGGAAATGTATGTCCGATTCAAATAGACTTCCTTTGCCACCGAATCCAGATTCACCTTTTCATCCACATGTCGGATTACACATTTTCCGATGGAATAAATCGTTTTGCTCACATCAATGACATTGTATTTTTTAAAAAGAATATTCACTTCGGAATAAAACCTGAAAAGCTCGCTTTCCGTTGCCTCCCGGTCCTTCAGGTCAAAGCCCGTATCTCTGATATAATCGCCGCGGTAAATGAATTTTTCGAGCCATGGCTTGATTCGGACAAAGCTCTTGTAAGACTCCAGCTTTACCCTTGCAATCACCTGCTGGCAGTCGATGCCGTTGGAACCCCAGTCGAGATAGATGCAGTCGACAATGTCGTGCACAATCTCTTCAACATTATTTCCGGCATTGAATATATGCTTGATCAGCACCTGAACCTTGTCATATATCTTATCTGAAAAATAAGAGTCGCGTTTCCTGTTCGGAATGCGTTTCAACGCCAGATAAAGCTGCTGTTCCAATCCGTCGTAGGGGATATAATCGAAAGCTCCCAGAAGAAACGCGTGCCGCACCTTTTCATACTCAAGCTCTTTACTGATAATGATTACGGGTATATGCGAATAATTCGACAGTATTTTTCTCGCAAAATCAGCCTCCGCAAAAGAACCGCGCCGTATCATGCAGATCAAGACATCGGCTTCGTGCTTCATTATTGCATTTTCAATCCTTATGTCATTGTCACACCCACAAAAAACCGCATCCTCCAACTGGTTCCAGAAAGGGAGTTGCATAATTTTTTTCGATATGCTTTCCAAAGTATCATATGCGATTATTTGAAGCATTTTTACCATCCCCGGATCAGAATCATTCAATCCGCATAAGAGCATTGATTTTATCGCCATTTGTACCGCCACAGGCTTTGAATTTATTTACTGTGGGTGGTTGCGATTACATAAGCGAGGCAATATACTTTTTAAAATTATCAAGGCTTGCTTTCAAAGCAAATAAATTGTCTTCCATCCCTTCAAACTCAATGGCGGCATATCCCTTATAGCCGTATTGCAGCAGGGCCTTCATACAGGCCCTTACCGGGACAATACCGTGGCCTATAATGGTACCCCTCAGATAATTACCCGCTCGTGTCGGAAAGGAAAAGCCTTCGCCTGGGTCCGATTCGGAGGCGCTTTTAAAAAAGAAATCTTTGGCATGGACGTAAAACGCATAGGGCGCCACCCGGCTGACCGCCGTCTGTGGATCCTCGTCCACACACAGAAAGTTTCCGATATCCACAAGAAGACCGAAATTTTCATGGTTGACCGCGGTTACCAGTTTTTCAATGCACGTGCTTTCCTGACAGAAGGTGCCGTGATTTTCGCTCATCGTACGGATTCCCTTTTTTTGTGCGTATTCGGTTACTTCACGACAAGCGTCCGCAAGTATGTGAAGAAGAGAATCAAAACTCCTGTATTTTTCCTCTCCGGATGGGTATCCTTTGGTGACATCGTGCCGGACGCTTTTTGTGCCAAGAATTTGGGCAAGATCCACCATCCTCTTTACACGGTCGATCTCTTTCCGTATATCGCCACCGCTGCCAATGAGGAAATCCGCCCCAAAGGTAAAATTGGCAACCGGCATACCGCAGCGACTGCATTCCTCTCTTAGCTTTAGCGCATACTCTTCTACCGTTGAATTTTCATGTGGAAGTATTTCAGAAAATTCGATAGCAGAAAATCCAAGTTCTTTGGCTTTTTCGATACAGGCAAGCTGCGTCAGCTCCCCTCTCCTGAACATCGGTGAAAAGCTGTAGGAGCTTACCGCAATCTCAATTCGATTATCCATATCCTGCCTCCTATAATAGTACTTCATGGCCGGTTTGGGCAGATTCATATATCGCATTAAGTATTTTCATAATTTCCACTCCATCGGATGCCGGATTACGGCACTCGATCCCATCGGTGATGCAGGAAATAAAATGATTAATCTCCTTTGCAAACAGTCCGTTAAAATTTAAAGCCGTATCTTCCGTCAGGCTAATATTGGTCATATAACCATTCATGTCAACATACATTTCCAATTGCGGATCAAGCTTTGCACCGCCCTTTGTGCCGAACAGTTCGATATTTGCCACGTTGTTTTCAATATTCAGGCTATAACTCGTTTCGATGGAAAGGACGAATCCGTTGTCATAACGAACTAGTGCCGTTGCGAGGTCTTCAACATCGCATATATCGTTTTGCGATTGTGAAACGGAACGGTAACCTCTTTTATGCTTGATGTTTTTTCTGTCGAACAGTTTCTGAAAGGTAACCCCATAGACTGAAACCGGTTTTGGATTACCCGCGAGGTATCTTGTAAGATCTATAACATGAACTCCCAGGTCAATCAATGGACCGCCGCCCGAACGTGATTTATCCCCAAACCAGCCACCCGGGTTACCGTGCCGCCTTAAATAAGTGGCCTTTCCATAATACAGGTCTCCCAGTGTGCCGTTCGACAGGAAATCTTTCAGTATTTCGCAGTCGTTCCCGAAGCGGCGGACAAAACCAATCATCAGCAGCTTGTTATTCCGGTCCGCTGCGGCCTTCATAGCCGCCGCGTCGGCTGTGGATACAGCCATCGGTTTCTCGCAGAGGACATGCATTCCCGCGTTTAAAGCTGCGATTGCGCATTCCGCGTGGGCGTTGTTCCATGTGCAGACACTGACCGCATCGAGCTCTTCCAGGCTCAGCATTTCCTCCTTATTTTCATAGAGCCTCGTGATACCATATTTCTTGCCCATCAACTCAAGCTGCTCCCTGTTTATATCACATAAGGCATACAGCTTCACGGAATCGTTTTTCAGATATGCTTCAATATGTTCCTTCGAGATGGTGCCTGTTCCAATGACCCCTACCTTGATTTTTTTGCTCATTGGTATCTTCCCTTCTATCCCTATATCTGCGATGACAGCCTTTTTTATCCCTCTAAAGACCCAATCGTTATATATTTCCTGTTTCGGATCGCCTGATCTGCGTTCCAGACAACCCTGAACGCACTGAAAGCGTCCTCTATCGAACACAATGGAGCACAATCCGACTCGATCATATCGATAAGCGATTCCATTAGTGCCCACATGTTTTTGTATTTAGACTGCACATTCAACGTTTTATATTCATTCCGGTCCTTCAGGTAGATTTCTATCAGGTCACCTTCCTCTGCATTTTGGGTGCGCATATTGTTAAGGGTGATACTCAGCCTGCCCCTGTCTCCGACAAACTGCCTGACATTACAGGAATGCAGCGTTCTTGACCATCCGGCTTCATAATATCCCACGGAGCCGTCTTCCAGGTAAGCGTTCATAACCCCGTAATTATAGGTGCCCTCGGGTACATCTTCGTCAACCACGGCACCGAAGCCGCTAACCCCGATAATTCTGGATCCGGTAAACCACTGCATTACGTCTGCATAATGAACTCCGCAGTCGATGACAGGCGGGCAGTCCGTAAGGAGCCTTTTGTATCGATCCCAATCCTTGCAGTGATGATTCTGTACCATCCTCATAACCTTGATTTTCCCGATTTCACCGGAGTGGATAATCCTTGAGGCTGTCTGATAGGTTTCATTATAGCGTAGGACGTGGGAAATGAGCATCTTGCACTCCGACTTTTTTACTATTGTGTAAAATTTGGCAGCGTCCTCCATCGTAGTCGCCATAGGCTTTTCACAGAGGACATGCTTTCCGTACCTCAGGCATTCCGTCATGATCTCAAGATGTGCACCAGCATAGGTCGCAATTATGAAAATATCGACGTCCTTGCGTTGAAGGAATTCCTTATAAGAGCTGCCGAAAGATTGGGCTCCAAACCGCATTTTAAATTCCCGGGCTTTTTTCTGATCTGCATCGACTACCCCTACAAGATGGATCTGATCCCTGAAAAAGATGTCTCTTGCATGTTCCTCGCCGATATGTCCACAACCGATCAGCACCACACCGTATTTTTTATGTGATTTTACTTCGATCATCTCTTTTCCCTTTCCAAATAAAATTGCGGCTGATTTCTATATTTTTTGCATGGGAGCCGTTGTCATCCTGGGGATTTCCATCACAATTTCGCTCTCAAAAATTCGACAGCCTTTGCGATATCCTGCACGGGTTTTTCCCCAACCTCCCTTTCTATTGTATAAAAACCTTCATAGCCCACCTCACGAAGCGCGGCAAAATACCGGTCGAAATCTACTTTTCCTTCCCCAAGCGGAGTTTCCATGAAATAATCTCCAAGATGCAGATCCCCAATGCCGCCTTGAGCAAAAAAGTTATAAATTGTTTCCGGATTTTCCTGCCTGAGCATAATACCATCTTTCACATGTGTATGCACAATGTAGTCTTTTAGCATATAAACCGCCGCAACGGGATCGTCGCCCGTAACCATGATGAAATTGGCCGGATCAAGATTGACACGTACACCATGCGAATGCAGCGAATCAAGAAATTTTCGAAGGATTGCCGCCTTTTCCGGACCTGATTCAATTGCAAAGCAGGCGCCAACGTCGTCCGCGAAGTTTCCAAGCTCCTCACAGGCATTCTGCAGCACGGCATACCTTTGGCAGTTCTCATCCTCGGGAATCACACCGATATGTGTCGTCACAACCCCACATTCCAGATCCCGTGCAAGATGCATAATTCTCTTGGATTTTTCAATCTTTACTGGATTCTCCTCCTCTTTTGTGAATCCGTATCCGCCCAAATCTCCGCAGAGTGCCGCGACAGTCAGCCCGTTGGACCGAATCTCC
>JAEWQC010000342.1 GCA_023399355.1 Bacillota bacterium
TCTTTACCCTGTATTCAGGCTTGTCCTCCCTGTCTCGGCCCTTGGCCGAGGTCTCAAAATATTGTATCCCGGTAAAGCCTTTATCATTGTTGATTTCGGAAATATAGTCCACGATGCCGTTCTCATAGCAATACTCGAAGTTTTCTCCCGACGCCTCGTCCGTTAATATAAATCTCAGGCCGGCATTCACTACTGCCTGCTTTTTCAGCGTCGTCATAAAATATTCCAGCGGGATGTCTATGTCGGTAAAGACTTCCAGATCAGGTTTCCAGGTCTGTATTGTCCCCGTACTTTGAATCCTGCATTTTTCCTTGATCAGGCCGCCTATATTTTCGCCCTTCTCAAAACGCAGGTCAAATTTGAACCCATCCCTGAAAACGGTTACATCCATGAATTCCGAGCTGTATTGCGTAGCGCAGCTGCCCAGGCCATTGAGGCCCAGACTGAATTCATAGTTCTCTCCCGTATTGTTTTTATATTTGCCGCCTGCATAGAGTTCACAGAAGACCAGTTCCCAATTGTAACGGTCCTCCTTGGTATTGAAGTCAACAGGAATTCCTCTGCCGTAATCCCTTACGGTTATTGCACCATTGCTGTGACGTGTGATCTCGATTTTGTCACCGTAACCTTCGCGGGCTTCATCAATGGAGTTTGAGAGGATCTCAAAAAACGAATGCTGGCAGCCTTCGATGCCATCAGAGCCGAATATGACCCCCGGACGGAGCCTGACGCGGTCAGCCCCCTTCAGTGAAGATATGCTCTCATTTCCATAAATCTCGGGCTTCTTCTCTTTTGTCATCTGTATATTCCCCCAACCAGTATTCCATAAAAAACAGCAAATCAAAATTGCATTTGATGTTTCCCCTGTCATTATTATTCCTTAAAAATTTTTCAAAGTCAAGCTGGAACATGTTTTGTATTATCGACTAATCAGTTATGAATTAACAGGTGTGAATTATATTGCCAGCATGAATCTGCTTAAATTTTCAAAACATATCTAAGAGGTGATACAATGAAGAAAAGAATTTTTTCAATATTCATTTTTATAATTGTGCTGTTGTTTACTGCGCAGGCATTTGCACAATCAGCTTATACCGTGCAGCCCGGCGATACGATGTGGAAAATAGCCAGCAGGAATCAGGTAGGGATCAGTGAAATAATTTCCGCCAATCCCCAGGTCAAAAACCCTGCCATGATCTATCCCGGCCAGAAGCTTACGATACCAACAGTTACAACAACCGCACAGGAGAACGAAGTGATCAGGCTTGTGAATGTGCAGAGGTCCAAGGTCGGACTTCAATCCCTGACGATGAACTGGCAGTTGTGTCGCGTGGCCAGGTACAAGTCCGCAGACATGGCTAACAAAGGCTACTTTGCCCACCAGTCCCCTACTTACGGTTCGCCGTTCCAGATGATGGAGTCCTTCGGTCTGAAATTTTCCGCAGCAGGTGAAAATATCGCATACGGGCAGAAGACCCCAGCCGAAGTCATGAATGGATGGATGAACTCCCCGGGACACAAAAGCAATATCCTGAACGGAACTTATACGGAAATCGGTGTCGGTCTTGCTAAGAACAAAAGCGGAGTATGCTACTGGACGCAGCAGTTTATAAAGCCGACGTAATCACCCATGTTACGGGCAAATCTATAAAGTATGAGATCTTAAAATCAAGGTGAGCCTTATTGGAAACCGTTTCCAGTAAGGCTCATACTTTTCGTATTGCCCCAAATCAGTACTTACCCTTCGCCCTCATTTCTGATAAAGCTCACTCCTCTTGATTTTAGGTTTTGTGAGCAGCCTGAATAATGCCGTTACAAGAATGATCCCAAACGCTATGGATCCGGCTCCTGCAAGAGTTTCAACCAGCTTGCCGCCGGCATGGAACATATCGTTGGCCGTCATGTACTGGATCGTTTCATATGCCGCGATTCCAGGCACAATCGGAAATATTCCGGGGATGGAAAAAATCGCAGAAGGCGATTTAAGAAGTCTTGCAGCGCTTTCACTATATATCCCGACTGCGATGGCGCCTCCGAAAATTGACAGGATGGAATGTCCCGTCAAGTTGAGCAGACCGATGTATACCATCCATCCCGCAACTCCGGAAAGACCTGAATAAACAAGCCTGTAGCCTCTAACATTAAATACCAGTCCCGCACATAAACTTCCCAGAAAAGCCAGCACAAACTCCTTCATCCCATCACCTCCAATTCATTGAAATCGCAAGAGAGATTGCTACTCCTGCCGCCACAGCGGCAGCGATAAGAAAAGCCTCTCCCATCCTGGTGAAGCTCGCTACCAGATCCCCGTAAAAGGCATCCTTGATACTGTTTGTCATTGCCATACCCGGTAGATACAACATCACGGAACCGATAATGATCTTATACTCGTTAAGGCCAGGAAAAAGCCGGACTGCCACAGTGCTTAGAAAGCCCGCAGCCAATCCGGCCGAGAATAATTCAAAAAATTGAAAAAAACCTTTTTTGCCCAAACCTTCTTTCATAATATATACAAGCGATCCGACAACAGCCGCCGCTGCACCTTCAAACAGGCTGCCCTGGAAAAGCATTGTAAATACAAAGGAAGCGACTACAGCTGCTGCAAATCTCACAGGCAGGCTGTACTGCCTGCCGGCTTCTATATCCGAAAGCTGCCTTGCAGCCTCTTCATAATTCAAACGGTTCTCTTTCAAATTCCTTGAAAAACTGTTGATCCTGTCTATCCTGTTCAAATCCACAGTACGCTGGCGGATACGTTTGAATGCAGTCTGCATGATGCCTTGTTCATCCCTGATGGAGATGAAAATTCCGGTAGGCAGCACAAAACTCTCACATTTTACGCCATAACTACTGCAAATCCTTATGATCGTCTCTTCTACCCTATATATTTCCGCACCGCTGGTAAGTATGATCTCACCGGCTTTCAGTGCAATTTCCATCAGTTCAGCCGTCTGCATGGCATGCTCCATCATCCTGTTGCAAACGTACAGCGGAAATGAACTGTACGTTTATTTACTGTCAATTGTAACATTTCCTGCTACTGTTGTCACGTTCACATCGGTACCGCCCTCATTAATTTTCTTCGTGATTTTGCCGCTGATGATGTGCGTACCTGACAGGAAGCTTCCGCTGATGTTACCTGCAGTAAGTTTTGCCGTAAGGTCGAACGCAGAATTCGCAGGCAAGCTCAATTTAACATTTCCCGCAGTATTTACCACGGACAGTTTTGAAGCCTTTGAAATGTCTGCGTCCAAATTGATATTTCCGGCATTGATCTGAATGTCACTGGAGCCTTCCAGGCTGATCCCTGTCAGGTCAACATTGCCGGCATTGCTCTTGATGCCGATCTCACCGTTTACATCTTCAAAAGCAATATTTCCCGCATTGCTGTCTACTGTATAGACCTTGATATTTTCAGGTACCTCCAGTTCGAAGTCCACGGTAACCTCTGAGCCCTTATACAGTTGTCCGACCCACTTCCAAAGGTCATCCTTTTTGCCGTCCCTGGTGGATGGATGCACGGACAGGCTGTTTCCGTTTTCTTCAACAACGATATCTATATTCTCCATTATTTCTTTCTTTGTCTCCTCGTTCGTACCTTTAACCTTCTTTATCGCCTTAATACTGATATCGCCGGATGTTGTCGTTTTTACCGTAATGTTCCCTGCGGTATCCGATATTTCCAGTTTTTCAACTTCGGCTGCATTTCTGGCGACATTCTGTTCTTCCGTCAACGTAGTCCCCTTATCGTAAGATACATTTCCGGAAAAGTTCAACCGGTCCCCGCCGACATTGAGAGAGCAGGCCGTTGTGAGCAGTAGCGCCAGCGTTATTGAAACCGCCAAAATATTTTTTTTCATTTAATACCTCCTGTTAATATGAACCATATCATGCTTTCACAGGATAATACGCAGGAATGAAATATTTGTTTCATTATTTTTTTTATGAATTTCGGTTTCTTTATTTAAAATCATCCATATATGATTTAATCCTATCGAGATCGACCTGTCTGTCAACCAGAGGTTCTCCTGATTTTAAGAACTCCAGCTTATCATGAAAATCCGGTTTTTCCTGACGGAACAGGATTCCTGTCGGTATACGTTCACCCCACTCCATTGCCTTTTCCATTGCAGCCGGCCTGTCCGAGGAATTGTAGTCGTCAGCAAGCTTATAGACACGCTTATTATACCATTGGAAGGTGTTTACCTTGTTGAATGTGACACAGGGCTGCAGAATGTCAACAAGCGCGTAGCCCTTGTAATTAATGGCTTCTTTCATAATGGAAGTCAGCTGTTCCCTGTCTCCGCTGAAAGCTCTGGCCACAAAGCCCGCGCCCAGCGAAACGGCAAGCAATACCGGATTAAGCGGTTCATTCATCGATCCGGCAGGCTGAACCTCTGTCACCATTTTCAGTTCAGTGGTTGGAGAGGCTTGCCCTTTTGTAAGTGCATAAATCTGGTTGTTATGTACAAAATGGGTTATGTCGACGTTTCTGCGAATATTGTGAAGGAAGTGGTTCCCGCCTTCTCCATACGAATCACCGTCGCCTGTATCTACAATGACCGTAAGTGCTTTATTCACAATCTTTGCTGCTGCCGCTGGCGGAAGCGATCTTCCATGAAGTCCGCAAAAGCCGTTGGTATTGAGGTACTGCGGTGTTTTAGCCGCCTGTCCTATACCGGCTGCCAGCAGAACTTCATACGGCTTTTTGCCAAGCTGTTCAAGCGCCGACTGAAGTGCCGCAATGATTTCAAAATTGCCGCATCCTGGACACCATGCTGTTTCCGAGATTGAAAACCGGTTATCACACATTGGCTTTTTCACACTCCTTTGCTTTGGAATAGATGTAGTCCGCATTCATTGCCCGTCCGTCATATTTTAGTATACTTGCATTGCAGAATATCCCGGTAACTTCTGAAACAAGCGAAGCCAACTGTCCTGTGGCGTTCTGTTCGACATTGATCAGGCTCTTTGCGCTCTGCGCCTTCTGCTTCAGAAGGTCGACGGGCAGCGGCCAGATATCGCCGAACACCAGCGCGCCATACTTTATACCGCCGTCACGGTTCAAAAGCTCCACTGCAGCCTTTACCGGCCCCCAGGCGGAGCCCCAGGCCAGCAGCAGTACTCCACAATTTTCTTCGCCCATAAAATCGGGTTCCTGTATTTTTCCCCTTAACATCTCCAGCTTCCGCAGACGCTTATCCATCTGCTGCACACGCACCTCGGCTGATTCGGTGATGTGCCCGTATTCGTCATGTTCATCGCTGTCCGCCGTCATTGTCACGTCCTGCTTCCCCGGAATCAGCCGCGCCGGAATTCCGGATCTTGTCAGCTTAACTTTGTCAAAATCAAACGGAGCTGCTGTAACTGTAGTGTCCGCCAGGAATTGATCGCTCAGCAGAATAACCGGTATCCGGTATTCATCCGCAAGATCAAACGCCCTTATGGTCTGATAGAAGGCATCTTCCGGATTTCTAAGTGCAATGACCATTCGCGGGAATTCACCATGAGAGGCGGAGATAACAAATTTCAAATCGCTTTGCTCCGTTCGTGTCGGGAATCCGGTCACAGGCCCCGGCCTTTGAACATCGGCAACCACAAGAGGCACTTCCATCATGCCTGCCAGTCCCAGCGCCTCCACCATCAGTGAAAACCCGCCTCCGGAAGTTCCGGTCATAGCCCTGGCTCCTGCATAGGATGCTCCAATTGCCATATTAATCGCTGCGATTTCATCCTCTGCCTGTTCAACAACAATCTCAGCATTGAACATTTTACCGGCAAGGTAATTCATGATACTCGTAGAGGGCGTCATCGGATACGCCGAGTAGAATTTGCAGCCGGCGGCAAGAACCCCCAGCGCTGTTGCCTCATTC
>JAEWQC010000344.1 GCA_023399355.1 Bacillota bacterium
TTATGAGGCGGGTCAAATTCGAGTACATGGGTGGGTCACTTTCAAGTATATCGGTGGGTCAGATTGAAATACATGGGTGGGTCAAATCGAAGTACATCGCGTGCACAAATTGGAGTACATTATGCACCTGTGTTTTCACAGGCAAAAAAAGGAGATCAGGAGTTTCAGTACGATGACCGCCTCGCTTCTTTCCTTGGTTGACTGGCTGAAAAGCGTTAACTGTCAATGTGTCGCAATGGAGGCAACCGGTCCGTACTGGAAGCCAATCTACAATCTTTTGGAAATGGAGGAGATGCCTGCTTTAGTTGTTAATGCCCAACACATAAAAGCTGTACCCGGTCGTAAAACTGATGTTAAGGATTCCGAATGGATTGCTGACTTACTTCGCCATGGTTTGCTGAATGGAAGCTTTATTCCTAAACGAGAACAGCACGAACTCAAGGAACTTGTTCGTTACAGTAGAAGCTTGGTACAGGAACGTGCCAGAGAGCTAAATCGTATTCAAAAGGTTCTTGAAGGCGCAAACATTAAGTTAGCTTCTGTGATAAGCGAAATTGATGGCAGATCATCCCGTGAAATGCTTGATATGCTTATAGATGGATGTAACGACGTCCAAGCTATGGCAGATAAAGCCCGCAGACAAATGCGTGATAAAATACCGCAAATTCAAGAAGCGCTCCACGGTTTTATGGGTGAACATCAAAGGTTGATGTTACGCTTAATGCTCGGGCATATTGATACTCTTGAATGCCCATAAATCCTATTAAGGCGCTCAAATGCAAACCTCCTCATAGCTCTTTCCTCCTCACGTTTATTAATTCGGGAAAATAAAAAAACCGCTACTTGGGAAGTAACGGCTTTTAAAGTATAAAAGAAATTGTTAGGTGGAACCTTTACACATAAGAAGTTAGTCCTTAATATTTGGTTGGAATTTCTTATGCTTATACTGATCGAAATAAACGATAGTAATTAAACAGTATCTTTTCGTTTGGCTCAGTGCCCGACAAGGTTATTTGCGAAATAAATTTAAATCCGGCTTTTGTCACTACCCGGATTGAAGCTAAATTTGTAGGCTTTACAACTGCATAAAAAAACTCATTCTTGTTCATAGGAAAATAATAATCAGTTATTGCCTTAGCAGATTCTGTTGCATAGCCACGATTCGTTGCATTTTCAGAGATAAAATAACCAATGCTTAATTCTCCTGGAAATTCCTCAGGATGTTCACATCCGGTATTCACTTGTCCGATCAATTTATTAGTAGCCTTCTCAATTATTGCTAATAGTATAAATTCCTTATTAGGATCAGCGATTGAATAACGCCATTGTATACCTTTGAACCAATCATTGACCCAAGTTTCACAGTCTTTCCAGTCAGGGCACCAATAACAAATGTGTCTTTCATTGGCAATGTCAACAAGCGCCATCAAATCCGCTTCGGTAAACTCACGTAAAATGAGTCTTTCTGATTCAATGTAAATACTCATATAGATACCATCCTTAATTTTAAGATTTTATTAAAGTACAACCTTATTAAGCCATTTTGTAATGGCTAAAGATCTTAATAATATATCTTTCAATTAGGAATTTGATGGCATTGGTTTATCTCCTCTAATTTTTATCTACTTTATTATACTGATTAATGTAATTTTTCACAATCGTAAAGAATATCTATAAACAATCTTTATTTCACAATACGAACCATTTCGAAGAACGTTTTTTTTACCCCAGCCGTGGAGAGCAGGGATACGTCGATGGACTACATCCTAAATTCCCGAAAAATTATACTATACAGAAATAGTTGAGATCCAATCGGGGATATCCTCAGTGGGAAATTCCAATGCCTTTAGAATATCCCGTTGTTTCTTGGTGACTGGTGACAAGAGTTTTTTCCCATCCCGTGTTTGGACAAACTTCATTTTTCTCAATTCCTTTAATACAGAAGAGAAGGTCAATCCAGTATCAGACAGATATGTCCGCAGCTTGTTTTGCATACAGGACCGCAGGATCAATGCGAAAAAGGCTACAAACATCTTCCCTTCGGTTGTATCGTCACTGTGGCAATGAAGACGTTTCATATCCAGTTCATTTTTCAGGTCATCAAAAGATTTTTCCACAACGTCTCTTTGCCGATAGGTCATCAATACATCAAGCGACGATATTTCAAAATCAGTCTCGACGATGATAAAAAAACCAAGCCTCGAGATAATTGTGTTGATTTTATCTTTGTCACGGATGAAGGCAATGCTGCCATCCTTTGTGCGGTTGATCTTGAAATATCGGTCATAGTGACGGTTTCTTTCCGGTGACTCTGACATTTCACTTAACGCATTTTCGCACCGTTCCAGTTCCTCAAACAGCATCTCTTCTTCCGCTGCGGCTTTGGCCGGATTGTAGTAGATATGAGCTTTAACACGGATGCCAAAGTCTTCTCGAATTACAGCCTTGACATAGGGTAGATTCTTTCCGAGTCTGCACTCGGAATGGTTGACGATCTGGCTCCGATATTTGTCGATCAGATCCTTTGCAAACAGACTGGAATTCGGCACACTGATGATGAATCGGGAACCTGCCTCTGTCATGATACGAAGGTTATCTGCTGTGAAAAAGCCTCTGTCCATTACATATTTTGTACCTTTGCATCCTATCAGTTCATTGTCGCGAAGCATATATTCCAGATGCGTCTTGTCCGGTACGCTTCCAGGATATACACAGTAGTACAGAGGAAGCATACTTTGCTGACCGTAGTACATTGCAAAGTTCAGTTGAGGAAGGCTCTCCTTATCCCGGTTATATCCCCATTCCAATGCCTCGATTCCTTTTGCATAGGAAGATACGGAAGTAACATCATATGCGATATATTCAGATGGTGTCCTTGCATATATCCATGTCCGAAAGAAGTCCATTCTGCTTTTGTAATCAATTGCCTGGAAGATACGGCTGATATCCGCTGAACCGAGTTTGACGTTACCGTGTGGATATACTTCATCATACCAATCTTCGTAATAGGACATAATATTGCCTTCACAAAGCATATATTCCGCCAATGCAATAATTGAATCAGCGTACTTCGGGAACTTTTTCCTCATGATATTATTAAGGCCAAGTTCAGTCAAAAGTCCATCGACTGCATAGGTGACTCCACAGCTTTTAATATATTCAATTTCAGGTTGTGCTGGCTTTTTGCCAGGGGCATATATTTCGTAATAATTCCTGTTTGGGATGAGCATTCCGGTTTCCTCGTCGATTTTTCCGATAGAAACCCTGTCGTTTGTCGGTTTACCCTTTTCATTCCGGGTAACAAATGAATGTCTTAAGACATGTGGACTGCATTTATCCAAACCAGCCTTTTCGAGTATTTTATAAAAAGTTCTCTGGTAATTTCTCAAGCTGACATATGTGTTCTTCTCACTTGGAAATACAATTTCCGACGTCCTGCTGTCATACATTTCCTTAAGAATTTGCAAGCTTCTTTTTGTAAGAGGAACTGTACGGTTGCTCGCTTCCGTTTTTGGCGAGCCCTGCACAATCAGTTTGTTTTTCGTTACAGCAGCCTTATCTCTGTTTTTAATACTAATAACGTTTTTATTGACTCTGATCAGACCGTTTTCCAAATTGTATTCTCTGGCCGCTTCGAAAAAACGGTTCTGCTCCGGCAGAGAGAATGCTTTGACCTGAGGTTTAACCAGTTTGGGCAACTGAATATTCTTTCCTACATTCTTATGCATCAGGTTATTTTCAACCGCCTGATTCAAAGCCGCATTAATGATATTGTGAATTTTCCGTATAGTTGCACTTGATAAGCCATAGCCGCTATTGTATTTCTTATTGTAAAATCTTTGGAAGTCCTGCTGTTTTAGATCCTTAAGGGCAATATCTCCAATGTCGGGAATAATGTTGCAATTTATCTGTGTCTCATACACATCATAGGTAATCGGTTTCAGGTTGATCGCCTTATATTCCTTCAGCCAGGTTGTCAGCCAGAGACCTAAAGTCATATCTGTCGAAATATAATTTCCAGTCTGGAGCTCATTCTGCAGAGTAATCATCTTCGCAGAAACTTCCGCCCTCGTGCTTCCATATAACGATTTCCAATCTAGTTTACCATCCTTTTTCCTGCCGATGGTTACCCGTCCCATCCATAAACCATTTTTTAGTTTTGTAACAGATCCTTCTCCGTTCCCTCTTCTTCCAGCCATGATTAAACTCCTCCTTTATTTGGATTGTTTAACCAATTGATAAATGCCGGTTTCGGAATAATCATTTTTCGTTTCCCCACTTTTATACAAGGAAACGATTCTTCATGACAAAGCTCATATGCTTTGTTTTTTGACATCCCCAAAATTTCGGCAACATCGCCAACTGAAAGATGAAAGGGCAATTCATCATTAATATTCATATTTTCAAGGTACATGTCTACTCCTCCATATTATACTATGTTTATTAGGTTTTCAATTTTGTAAATGTGATTTGGTTTTACCGCATATGTATGCTTTATTCGTTTAACGGCACATTGATAAGGCGGAGCAAAAAATATTAGTCTGCTCCGCCTTACGTTCTGCCGTTAATAATCTATTGTTGTTGAAATTTCTTTTGTCAACTAACAATCAAGGAAAATTTATAATCCCTTCACTGTTTCATCTTTTTTTGAATTGCCATATCAATTATCCATTGTCCTCCTCTTGCAGTTCCGATTCTTTGAATTAGTTTTTTTTCCCTCAAATCTTTCAGACTCTGCTCGATAGCTCGTGTGGTTATATTTAAACTTTCAGCTATCCGCTTTGCTGAAAGTTTTGAGTCCATCTGTATTAATTTAAGAATTTTAATCTGTGTTTCATTTATATGAACACCGAAATCACCGAAGTTTTCACCGAAGTTTTCACCGAAATCCTTATCCCTTTTAATAAGGTTTCTGTAAAATATGATGGTGAAAAAACCTGTAATCACAAACATTGGCTCCGCTACACCGGCTTCGTTACAAGCTTCCTTCATCCTATTAATTCCAGTACCCATTTTTTCAATGTAGTTTATCCGATGTAATATGGAGGCAATGGTCGGATTTCTCGTCATGCTCCTTTTCCCGAAATCTTCTGTAGTCATCCCATGTGGTAAAGAACCAGGATTACTGATCTCGACCCTGTCATCAAAAATCTCGACCATTATATTGGCACCTTTTTCAAAGTAATCCCTATGACATACAGCATTTACAACCGCTTCCCTAAAAGCTATTTCCGGCAATTCTAAAATCTCTTTCCTGCGAATCTCCTTTATTTCATAACGAAGGTTCAAATGCTTCTTAAGAAAAACAACAGCTTCATCAATAATCATTATCAAATCACCTGTCAAATCCTTGCGATCGAGAATATCTACCTTCTTGGTCCCTTTATATAAAGCACATATCACT
>JAEWQC010000352.1 GCA_023399355.1 Bacillota bacterium
CCATTACGGAAGTCATTCATGAAATCACAGTAATCACTAATACGATTGCTGCAGCAGTCACCGAGCAGTCGGCAATCGTCGGAGAAATATCCAATTCCGTTGTACAGGCTTCCAACAAGGTGAATCAGATTACAGGAGATATCGGAAGTATCGCTGAGAATTCCGGCAACATGGCTGAAAGCATTACCTCCGCTTCAAGGGGCGTCAATGAGGTCGCAAGGTCTGCGATGGAGCTTTCAAAGGCTTCCAATGATGCCAGCAGAAATGTTGACAAAGTATCTTCAAAAGTCAGGGAAGTTGCGGAGGTATCAAAGCAAAATTCACTGGAGGTAAAAGAAATCTCCAGGAATATTCATGACATTAGTGTTTCATCGCTGAATGTATCCGACATCGCATCTCAATCCAGCGAATATGCGAAGGGACTGTCGGAAATATCACAGAAATTGAATGCATATGTAAAGCAGTTTAAGATATGACAAGGCCGGTGGAATATGGAGAAACTTAATGTACTTGTGATCAGCGGATCGGTTCTTTACCGAAAAATTCTTTCTGAAGCAGTAAGCAAAACGGAGTTGGGTGTGGTGAAGCATAATGCACCCAACATATCCATAGCCACGGAATGGCTGAACCAGAGCGAGATCCATGTTGTGATCCTGGATACGATCTTGCTGGAGACAGTCGGAAAAGGAATACTGCAGGTCATCGGCAGGGATAACCCCAAGCTGAATATTTTACTGACCTGCAGCGGAGAAATGAAAGATCCGGAGTTGATTGTGCAAGCGCTTGAGATGGGTGCCATAGACTATATCCCGAAAGCAGACGGGGAGAGCGACGAGGAGAAGGTTGAGTTTATCCGGCGCAGCTTAAGACCGCTGTTTATAGGAATGCAGGTCAGGATGAAGAGTTCGGGTCTGGAAAATGGTACGGCTCTTGTCAATGAATCAGGTGGATGGGACGGTTTCAAGCCGGTGAGCTGCGAGTGGGAGCCAAGGGGCAAAACCGGGAAAAAAGCTGCCTTCAGGAAAGCGGATCTGGTGTTGATCGCCTCTTCCACAGGTGGGCCGGTAGCGTTGGAAAAGGTGCTGGGGGATCTACCCGGAAGCTTCAGGATACCGGTGCTTGTTGTCCAGCATATGCCGCCGGAATTTACACGGATTCTGGCGGAGACACTGGACAAAAAGTCAGCGGTCAGTGTTGTCGAGGCAAACGACAATGACCAGGTGACAGACAATCGCATTATGATCGCGCCGGGAGGCTTCCACATGACAGTAGCCGGCCTTGAACGGTCGAAGGTCATCCTGAAGATGGAAGACACGCCGATGGTAAACGGTGTGCGCCCGGCGGCAGATGTGTTATTTCATTCAGTAGCCGAGCAATATGCCGGAAAAGATGTTTTGGCAGTCATACTGACAGGAATGGGAAGTGATGGTGCAAAAGGAGTTAACGAACTGAAGAAAAATTGTAACTGCTACTGCATAACTCAGAGTGAAAGTACCTGTGTTGTTTATGGAATGCCAAGGTGTGTCTTTGAGGCTGGCCTCTCAGATGAGGTAGTTGACCTTGAAAAAATCTCCAGGCGTATTGCAGCGATGGCATCGGGAAAGTGACGGGAGGAAGAATGAATCTGTCTTTGGTTGAATTCCAGCACATTCAGAAATATATCGAAAGCCAATGTGGGATTTCACTTGGAGAGAACAAGGCCTATCTCATTGAGACCAGGCTGGCCAAACTTCTTCAGGATACCGGCATTTGCAGCTTTGATAACTTATGCTCCATGATCAGCAGCAACAGGATTCCTGCGAGATTATCCAAAGAAATCGTGGATGCCATTACTACAAATGAAACGCTTTGGTTTCGGGATAAGACGCCATGGATCATCCTTGAGGAGATTCTTATGCCTGGATTTATTGAGGATCTTCGCCGTGGCAAAAAGAACCGGATCCGGATATGGAGTGCGGGGTGTTCCACCGGGCAGGAACCATACAGTATTGCTATGGCTATTGAGAATTATCTTCAGTATGGCGGAATACAGGATGTTTCACTAAGAGATTTCGAAATCACTGCCACCGATATTTCGTACCCTGCGCTTGCCGATGCGGAGGCAGGTCTCTATGATAATATATCGATCTCCAGAGGGCTGCCCGACTCTAGCAGGATGAAATATTTCAAATATGAAAAAGAGCAGTGGAGTATAGATCAAAAGATACGCAATGCAGTACATTTCAGCTGGTTTAATTTGCAGAACAGTTTTTCGGCATTAGGTAAATTTGAGGTTATCTTCTGCAGATATGTTTTAATATACTTTTCCAATTCTCTCAAGACAAGTATCCACGGGAAGATGGCAGGATGTCTTCAGCAGAACGGGACTCTTTTCCTGGGAAGTTCCGAACTTTATCCGGAATACGATCATTGTTTCGAGATGAGAAATTATAGGGATGGAATCTATTATGAAGTAAAACAGGGGGAAGTTATTTAATTATTGAAAAATGTCAATAAATGAAAGGGGGCGTTCAAATGGCAAAAAGGTGCTTACTGGTGGATGATTCTCCGTTGATTCACACATTGCTGAGAAGAACTCTGGAGAAATATAATTATGAAGTTTGCGGCGATGCAATGAACGGAAGAGACGGCCTTGATCTATTCGGGAGACTTCATCCTGACATCGTATTCATGGATATTAACATGCCGGTCATGGATGGCATATCCGCGGCCACTGAAATAAAGAAGGCGGATCCGCAGGCTCAGATCATCATGTTAAGTGCACTGGATGATGAACATGTCATCAAAAATGCACAAGACCTGGGAATCAATATATTTCTGAAGAAGCCTTTTGACGATTACAAAATTATCAGTGCCGTATCGAAGTTATAACAACAAAAAAAGGAAGGTATTGCAAATGGGAATGGAGCTTTATCAACCGTTTTTAAAATTGGCCAGAGAAACCGTTCAATCAATGGCTAACCTGAAGCTGGACGTAGTCGGAGCGGTGAATTCCGAAAGCGAGGAAATCGTGTCCATGGGGGTAACTTCGATTATAACCTGTACCGGAAAAATGAAAGGCAGATGCATGCTGGACTTTGAGCCTGAATTGGCGCTCGCGCTTGCGCAGAATATAACCGGTACCGCCTATACAAATGTTAAGGATCCCATGGTACTGGCAACCGTCTCAGAACTGAACAACATTATCTCCGGGGGCGCCATATCTTCGTTGAATAATGCATATGGCCTGAATCTTTGGCTTGCACCTCCCATCGTTTTTTCAGGGAAAAATTGTATCATCTGCATTCCCAAGCTTGCTTCGGCCTCCATAAACTGCACGACGCTGTATGGGAAGCTGAAGATCAACATCGCCTTTGAAGGGGGGAATCATTAATATGGATATAAAATATATCGCTCCCTTTTTGGATTCATTAGTCAAGGTCTTGTCCAGCTTTGGCATCAATGATGTCAAGAGGGGCAAGATCAGCAGCAAGGAAACGATGAACACGGATAAGGATGTTACCTCCATCATAGGGATTGTCGGAGGCTTCAGAGGCAATGTGGCGTATTCCTTTTCCTCAGGGACTGCAAAACAGCTTGCGTCTGCAATGATGATGGGAATGCCTGTTGAACAACTGGACTCCATGAGCAGGAGTGCAGTAGGTGAGCTCACCAATATGATCACGGGAACAGCTGCAGCTATTTTTTCGGCAAAGGGGGAGGAAATCCTGCTAACTCCGCCATCGTTGATTTTCGGAGATGAGATCTTTTTCATTATCAGTATGGTTCAGACAATAAGCATAGATATGATGACACCGGCGGGCGTGATTGAAATCAATATAGGACTTGAGGTCTAGCAGAAATGCCGTCAGCGGTCAGTTCAAATTGGAATGGGGGATAAATATGGGTTATAGAATTTCGTATCTTTTAAACAGGAAACTTAAAGCAGACTCCGAAAAGATATTTGAGGGTATTGCCACCGGAAGGAAAAAAGCACTGGACAACTGGTTCAACAATACCTGGACAGAATTGGGCTTTATAAAAGATATGGTTTTATCCTGCCTGATCCAGAATCTAGAGATGGATGAGATAAGCGGATTGCTGAAGGAAAAACGCGAAAGCTTTAATAATTTTTCCGAATTATTTCTAACGGACATAAGCGGTGAAGTGTTGGCCTCCACGGATAAGGACAGCATCAGAGCCAACAGGAAAGAACTTCCCAATCATTCCAAAGGACTGGAGGGAAAGCCCTGGATGCATGGGCCGTATGTTGATGAAGACACGTTGCGGATCGGGAATTGCAATTCAAAATTTTTTGACGCAGTTACCCTGATGTTTTCATACCCGCTTACGGTGAAGGGGACCAATTTAAAATACACCCTCATGGGCAGAGTACCCAACGATGTTATGAGCGATGTCATACAAGCCGAGGAGACTCACGTGTTCAAGGATTCAGGCGACAATTATTTGTTTATTGTCAGCACGGACAGGGACGTCAAAACAGGAACCGCCATCTCAAGAAGCAGGTTTGAAGATAACACCTTTACACTGGGCGAAAACCTCAAAGGTGGTGTGCGGACTGAAAAATGGGGAACGGTAAGAATAAAGGACCATACGGAATTTGAGATCCTGTTTAATGATCCGGCAACGAATGATTTGCATAGGGGTGTAAAAAGAACCATCGGGACCAAAGGGCAGCATCTGGAAACCTGGCCTGGTTATCCCGACTACAGGCATATCCTTGTAGGCGGCAAAGGGGTGCTGATTCAGCCTCCGAATTGTGAAGAGGTCTGGGGAATGCTTTGTGAAGGAGACATAGCAGAAATATATCATTCAATCGGCATCAATGTGAAATGTACCTTTACGATAGCTCTGATCAGCGGTCTGCTCTTTCTTGCGGCTCTGCTGATCCCGCCATATGGTTTTGGCCGGCCTGCTGTTCTGAAGACAGGAATCGCTTGGCTACTAAGTATTGCAGCTACCTATGCCATTATCGGGAAAACAGTCATAAAACCATTGAATCAAGTTACGGAGACGCTCCAGGAAATTGCCGATGGAGAAGGGGATTTGACCCGGAGGATCTCCGGCAGTTCCAATGATGAAATCAGCAAGCTTGCATTATTTTTCAACCTCTTCGCAGACAAGATGCAGAAAACCGTCGGGAATGTATTTGCCACTGCATCCAGCCTGAACAAGGCTTCGGATGAACTGATGGACGTAGCGGACAACATGGCAAAAAGCACCCGTGAAATGAATATGAAAACGAGCGAAGCAAAGTGGGCCGTCGAGCAAATCACTGCTGTTATCGGTAAATCGGCCAGTGCTTCTTCGGAAACCAGCAC
>JAEWQC010000010.1 GCA_023399355.1 Bacillota bacterium
GGGGTGAACTGTGGGGGATTGCCGACAGGACCGATTTCGACCTGAAACAGCATATGGAGCATTCGAAGGATGACCTTTCCTACTTCGACCCCGCGACGAACGAGAAATATGTACCTTACTGCATAGAGCCCTCTCTTGGCGCAGACAGAGTTACACTTGCATTCCTGTGCGATGCTTATGATGAAGAACAGGTTGCCGAGGGCGACGTCAGGACCGTGATGCATTTCCATCCGGCAATCGCACCGGTAAAGATCGGTGTTCTGCCGCTTTCCAAGAAACTGGGAGAGGATGCATTCAAGGTATACGAGAAGCTGACCCGAAAGTATGTTTGTGAATATGATGAAACCGGCAGCATCGGCAAGCGTTACAGAAGGCAGGACGAGATCGGGACGCCTTTCTGCATAACGTTTGACTTCGATTCGCTGGAGGATGCCAGCGTTACGATCAGGGATCGCGACACGATGACTCAGGAAAGAATCAAGATAGAGGACCTCGATACTTACTTCGAGAAAAAGTTTGAATTTTAAAACCAAATTTTTTTGCAGTACATGAAGGGCTTGATACTTATCAGGCCCTTTTGTTTTATGGGCTTTGGAATAATGAATGATAAAAGCAACGAAAAATTGTAACAATAACTATTAAAAGAAACGTTTTAAATCTCTGATTGTGGGAAACTAGATAATTAGGATAAATGGAAACCGGGAGATGGGACGCAGAACAAGGGACGCAGAACAAGGGACGCAGAACAAAGGACAGGGAAACAATCCTATTGAAAATTTACAATAAATGTATTGTTAAAACATTGACAATAAAAATGATATTTGAGAAAATTAATAGGGAAAACGGGATCCATAGGAGAGGGATATGAATAAGAGAATCGTGATAATCGGAGCAGGTTATTCCGGTATTTTAACTGCAAAGAAGCTGGAAAAGAAATTCAGGGAGAATAAGGATGTTACCATAACTATTATAGACAGAAACCCCTTCCACACCATGTTGACCGAATTACACGAAGTGTCTGCAGGCCGGGTTGAGGAGGAGAGCATACGAATCAGTCTGAAGAGGGTATTTGCGGGCAGAAATGTCGATGTGAAGCATGATACTGTTAATTCGATCGACTTTGAAAAGAAACTTGTCATTTGCAATAATGGAAGTTACGGGTATGATTATGTTGTTTTGTCAGCAGGCTCAAGACCGACTTACTTTGGCGTAGAAGGCGCACAGGAGCATGCATTCAAGCTTTGGTCCTATGAAGATGCGGTTATACTGAAAAATCAAATTCTGGATACCTTTAGAAAAGCGGTATTGGAAACGAATATTGGAGAGAAGAAAAGGCTGCTGACTTTCCACATAGTAGGCGCAGGTTTTACAGGGGCCGAGATGGCGGGAGAGCTTGCAGAATATGTACCTGTCCTTTGTGATCAGTTTGAAATAGACAGGGACCTGGTTTCGATCACTGTCATGGATATTCTCAAGAGAACTGTACCTGCACTTCCGGAACATCTTTCGATAAAGGTGGAGAAGCGCCTGAATAAGATGGGTGTCCGCATTTTACTCAATACAAGTGTGGTAAGTATCGGTAAGGATTATATAGATGCAAAGATCAACGACGCAGTAAAACGTGAAAGCTCCGGAACCATCATCTGGGCAGCCGGGATAGAAGCCTCCGAAATAACGGGAAAAGCAGCACAAACACTTAAATCCGGTGGAAGGGGCAGAATCGAGCTGGATCCGTATCTGCGCTCTCTGGACAACGATCATGTGTATGTTGTCGGTGACAGTATGTTGTTTACACCAAAAGGCGAGGAGCGTCCGGTGCCGTTAGTAGTGGAAAACTGTGAGCACAGTGCGGCCACAGCTGCCAATAATATGATATGTGCTATTACCGGGGAAGGCGAAATGCAGGAATATCAGCCTTCATTCCATGGAATCATGGTCAGCCTGGGTGGACGATACGGTGTTGCACAGGTTGGTACGCCGAAGAAAATGTTCAGTCTGCCTTCCTTTTTTGCAATGTTCGTTAAGCATTTCATCAATGTGGTTTACTATATTCAGGTATTGGGCTGGAATAAGGTATTCAGTTACCTGAAGCATGAGTTCTTTACAATCAGGCATTGCAGGAGTTTTGTCGGAGGGCACCTTTCAAACAGGACGCCGAGTTTTCTGCTGGTTCCGCTTAGGATTTTCCTGGGGGCCGTATGGTTATTCGAAGGCATTATGAAGATTGTCGAAGGCTGGTTTAATACTCCGCAGCTTACCGGATTCTTCAGCGGCGCCAGCGGATGGTACAACAGCATCCTCAATGGTGCAGGCGGCGCTGCAGATGGCACAAGCGGAGCGACTACTGCTGCAGCCGGAGGAGCATCCTCTGCGGGAATTGTTGCGGAGAAAGCGGGAGAAGTTGTTGCAAAGACTGTGGATGCGATGATGGCTGCAACCGGAGGAGCGGCTGAAGGCGGAGTTGCAGCAGCGAAGGCTGTTGGAACGGCGATTATGAATTTCGATTTTCTTGGTTTGTTCAGATTGATTTTTGTCAGTGGGAAGGACCTTGCTCATTCTACGATCAGCGACTACGCATTTAAAATTGACATACCGTTGATGAACAGTTTCCTTGATAAATTTATTCTTCCGAACAATACGATGCAGATGATCATGCAGATTACCATAGTTCTGGCAGAGATACTGATTGGTCTGGCATTAATCGGCGGCCTTTTCGCTACGCCGGCTTCGGCAGTGTCACTGATCCTTCAGGTGATGTTTGTTACAACAACCGGTCTGTATCTCGGGACCTTCTGGATGATATTTGCGGGAATTGCCGTATTGGTCGGAGCCGGCAGGACATTCGGACTTGATTATTATGTCATGCCGTTCCTTAAGAAGAAATGGAAAAACGTCAAGTTCGCCAGAAAGTGGTATCTCTATAATGACTGATGCAAACAGGATGAAAGCGGCTGCAACTGAATATATTTCCTATGATAGTGCCCTGGAGCTTACAAAGGAAACGGTAAACAGTACACTATCCGGTTCACCCTCCGTCATCCGTGAATATACAAGCCATCTGACAGGGTCACGGGGCAAATTTATCCGTGCCGTCTCTTTGCTTACATGTGCCATGAACGGTGAGGATCTGGTTCATACCAATGCGGTAAAAAGTGCAGCCGCGCTGGAAATATTGCATCTGGCGACTCTTGTTCATGACGACGTGATTGATGATGCCGATACGAGAAGAGGTAAACTCACCCTTCAGAAAAAATACGGGAAGAAGACAGCGGTCATCTGCGGGGATTACCTGTTGTGTGTCGCACTGAAGCTGGCATCGTCCGTGGCAGACCGGCAGAACTATCTGAATATTGATACGCCGGATTATATGGCGAGGGTATGCTTTGGGGAACTGGACCAGCATATGAATAATGCCAATTTCGACTTGACAGTTTATCGTTATCTGAAAATCATATCCGGCAAGACAGCTGCGCTTTTTGAAGCAGCCTTCCATGCCGGAGCAGTCCTTTCAGGGGGTGACGAAGCCGACATTGTCAGATACAAACGTCTTGGCAGGTATGCAGGCATGATATTCCAGCTGATTGATGACTGTATGGATTTTGAAGCAACAGAGAACATTGCAAGAAAGCCGGTACAATCAGATTTCGAACAGAATGTGGTAACACTTCCATTGATTCATGCTCTGGCAAACAAGCTTGACTTCAGGGAAAAGGTCAGGGCGCATGGACAGACAGCCAACGCAGCCGGTGAACAGCCAAAGGTCAGCGAGGTCACCAGGAATGAGATCAATGAAGCTGTCTCCAGTACTGGAGGGTTGATCTATACCAGGATGGTCGCAAAGAAATATTACAACAAATATATAAAAACGATGAATGAACTTCAAATAACCGCGGAGAAGAAAAAAGGGCTTCAGGCGATTCTGGACATGGCTTTCAAGGTGTTTTGACAAAAGAATCGGTTGAGGGCTCCGTCAATTAGTTGCGGCAATTTTGAAAGCAGGAGGGTGAGATGCATGACAGGCAGGTTTTTGGAATATGTTGAGATAAAAACCAAGATAACAAGTTTATTTACCTTTTTCATGACCCTTGCCTTTCTTTTCTATCAGAAACAGCAGATGAACTGGACGCGGACTATTGTTTTTTTCTTCTCCATGTTTCTGTTCGATTTGACAACTACGGCAATCAATAATTACATCGATACGAAAAACAATGGACAGAAACTTCAGTTCAAAAGAAATACAGCCCTGCGGATCGTCTATGTTCTCCTGATCGTCAGTACGGCTTTGGGGCTATATCTGGCTTACATTACGGATATTGTCATACTTCTGGCCGGCGGGCTTTGCTTTTTGTGCGGGGTGTTGTACACCTACGGGCCGGTTCCGATCTCAAGGCAGCCTTTGGGAGAGCTCCTGTCGGGAATATTCTACGGATTGTTCATCCCTTTCATTTTACTCTATGTAAATATGCCCACAGGAACGTTTCTGGCTTTGAACCTGGGATGGGACAGGGTCGGTATCAGTTTTGCAGTTTGGCCGGTCATCACATTACTGCTGTTTTCGATAACGCCAGTCTGCACAACGGCAAACATCATGCTTGCCAATAATATCTGCGATGTGGAGAGGGATGTTGCAGTCAAACGGTATACTCTGCCGTACTATCTTGGCAGAAAGGCCCTTACTCTTTTTGCTGCTCTATATTATGCTACTTATGCCGCAACGATCCTTCTTGTAGCATCTGGAATCCTGGCACCGTTATGCCTTTTGTCACTGCTGACTTTAGTGGCCGTTCGGAAAAATATTAAGAAATTCCTGGAGCGGCAGGATAAGGCCGATACATTTATTGTCTCAATCAAAAACTTTGTTATCATCATGGGAGCCAATACACTGCTGATATTTGTCAGCGCCTTACTGTAAAACAGGAGCGAAAAAATTGAAGTTCTTTAAAAAAACCGATATGATAATAATCTTAACGATCATTGCCGTCAGCACTATTGTCTGGCTGGCTTACGACAGTGTGTACTCAAACAGGCCTGCGAAGGCTGAAATTTATTATTATTCAAAACTGGTTTTGACAATTGATCTCGTTAAAGGGGAGGAAAGGTCATTTTCAGTGCCTCAGGAAAAAAATGTTGTTTTTCACATTGATAAAGAGGGTAATATTGGATTTGTAAAGTCCGATTGCCCGGATAAGATATGTATCCATGCGGGAATGCTGCATAAAGTCGGGCAGAGTGCAGCTTGTCTGCCCAACGGTCTGGTTTTGAAGATTGTTCCTGCAAATGGACGAAATGAGGATGATCTGGATGCGGTCGGGTGATGGGATATGTATGAGGGATAAAGAGGTCTTGGACAAAACAGGCGGAAATACAGGAAGAAATACAGGCAAAACAAAGAAGATCGTTCTGACAGGGCTTTTTTTTGCAATTGCGCTGGTACTTTCTATTATTGAAAATACACTGCCGCCCGTTCCAATCCCGGTACCCGGAGTAAAATTCGGGTTGTCCAATATTGCTGTGATGTTTGCATTATTCTTCCTTGCAAAGGGTCAGGCTTATACGATCGCAATATTGAAAGCACTGTTCGTCGTAATGACCAGAGGGATGATAGCGGGGCTGTTAAGCCTTTGCGGCGGATTGCTTTCATTGACGGTTATGGTGGTGCTGCTGCTCCTGTTCAGGGACAGGATATCCTGTATGGTTATCAGTATTGCCGGGGCTATCGCGCACAATCTGGGTCAGTTTATTGCAATCACTTTCATCTACACAGGATTCTACCTGCTTGCATATTTGCCTGTACTGTTGATCTCGGGGGTTGCCGCAGGAATCGTAACGGCTACATTACTCAAGTTTATTTTACCGGCCTTCAAAAAGCTGGTGATATAAAAAACAAAAAAGTGGGGGGCTACTATGAAAAGGAACATCGCACTATTGCTGAGCCTGGCAGTGGCAATATTTACATTTGCCGGCTGCGGCTCGAACAGCAGCAAAGGGGAAGCTGTAAAAACAGGTTTGGCAGTTATTTCGTCCATGGCGAAATCTGTTGACGCAGGTGACAAGGACGGACTTGCCGAGGTTGACTCAACAGTCGCTGCTGTTACTGTTGACAAAAATGGCAAAATACTCAACTGCAAAATCGATGCCGCACAAACGAAAATCAACTTTACCGCTGCAGGTAAACTCACAACTCCACTTGACACGGCATTCAAATCCAAGCAGGAGCTTGGCGGCGAATATGGATTGGGCAAGGCCTCCGGTATCAAAAAAGAGTGGAATGAGCAGGCGGATGCATTTGCAAAGTATGTGACCGGGAAGACTGCTGCGGAGGTAAAGGGAATTGCTGTCACGGCAGAAGGCGTTGCAGCAGATAAGGATCTGTCTTCCTCCGTAACAATACATATCGGAGATTTCACAGCGGTTGTTGTGAAAGCTGTCGAAAATGCAAGGGACCTTGGCGCAAAGTCCGGAGACAAGCTCGGTCTTGGCGTTCTGACTTCGATCAGCGGTTCAAAAGAGGTATCCGACAAGGATGGACTTGCACAGGCGTATACAAATTGCACGGCTACCACATTTGCAGCGGATGGCAAGATCACAAGCTGCATGATTGATGCTTCACAGTCCAATGTAAACTTCTCAAAGGAAGGCAAAATTACATCGGACCTCAAAGCTGAACTTAAAACGAAACGGGAACTCGGAGCAGCTTATGGTCTGGCTAAAGCCTCCTCCATTAAGAAGGAGTGGAATGAGCAGGCAGATGCATTTGCAAAGTATGTAACGGGCAAGACTGTTGCAGAAGTAAAAGGGATCGCTGTGACCACGGAGGGAGTTCCGGCGGACAAGGATCTGGCGACTTCAGTTACAATCCATATAGGCGACTATGAAGCTATTATTGAAAAAGCATCCGGTAACGCAAAATAAGTATTGGAAAATATTTTGCATATAAATAGGAAAAAATATGTTATCATATGGGAGGTGGATTATTCTGCCTCCCATTTTGTTTTAAACTCTTTTTACGAGGTGCGGACTTGATCAGAAAAACAGGTGCGATAATACTGGCGATGATATTCATTCTAAATCTGCCGGCTTGCGGTGCAAGGAAGGCTACGCGGTATGAAGCCGAATTCCTTGAACTGTTTGATACCATGACAAAAGTCGTCGGATATGCAGAGAGCAGGGAGGAATTTACAAAATCCTCACAGCTTGTGTATGATGACTTGAAAAAGTATCATGAATTATATGATATTTATCATGACTATGCTGGAATCAACAATATGAAAACAATAAATGATCATGCCGGAATCAAGCCGGTGAAGGTGGACAGGAAGATTATCGACCTGCTTCTGTTCGGCAGAGAATGGTACGGGAAGACAAATGGCAAAATAAATATCGCTTACGGTGCCGTACTATCCATATGGCATCACTGCAGAGAAG
>JAEWQC010000083.1 GCA_023399355.1 Bacillota bacterium
GCTGCATCCATTCCAGAGGGTTGACCGGTCTTGAAATCCTTGAGGGTAAAATTATGCTCGTTGAATGGGGAGTCAGAGCTGACAGGGATGGAGTTCTAAAAATCAGAAGAAAAGTGATCAGGGGGCCGGAACCAATAGAAAAGTACCGGTAGGGACAATTCAAGTGCGAAGTTAATGATTTTATTTGATAAAAAAGTGGTAAACATAGTAATAAAGTATTTTTAAACGATATTCATTGAAAGGAATATGATGATGGAAGCCGTGAAACCTTATGAATCAATCGACGAATATATAGCTCTGTTTTCGCCCGAGATTCAGGAGATTTTAAAAGAGTTGAGAAAGGTCATTGGGGAGGCCGTACCCGAAGCAGAAGAGAAGATCAGTTATCAGATGCCTGCTTTTGCACTATATGGAAATCTGGTCTATTTTGCCGTCTGTAAAAACCATATCGGATTTTATCCGACTTCCAGCGGAATCAATGCATTCAAACAGGAATTATCGGAATACAAAGGATCGAAAGGAGCAGTACAATTTCCCATAAATAAACCGCTGCCTTTTGATTTGATAAGCAGGGTGGTAAAATTCAGAGCCGATGAGAATAGGATGCTGGCAGAAGCCAGATTAAAAAAGAAGATGAAATGATGAACATGACACACGAGTTTCTCCTGTTACTCAGAGTCTCAGCTGAAGAATATGCCGGGGATGGAAACAGACCGGAAGATACTGCTGAAATAATCAACTTTGCGAAGGATGCCGGAATCGATATGGTTCATGTCAGTTCGGGAGGGGTGGTTCAGGCACATATCAATACTTTCCCAGGTTACCAGGTTGGTTTCGCACAGAAAATAAAAACGTTGACGAACCTGCCTGTCATAACCGGTGGATTGCTAACCGATCCACGGATGACAGAAGAGATATTGCAGGAAGAAAAGGCTGATTTCGTATTTCTTGGGCGTGAACTCCTGAGGAATCCATATTGGCCGCTTAGTGCAGCGAAAGAGCTTCAGGAAGAGGTGCAATGGCCGGCTCAATATGGAGGGGCTAAATAGTGCTATAGGAATACAGAGCCGGATGGCCGGGTTGCCGAAAGGAGCCCGGCTACTTTTGCAGTACACCCGGTATATTGACAGTCTCAAGAAAAGTTACGGCACTCATTAAGCGGAATAAATCAACTTGTTGATAAGTTGACTCTTTTGTTTTATAAAGGTACAATGTAATTGGATACATCAGCTTACTATAGGTATAAAACAATAAGTCCGGTAACCAGGATTCCAATCTCTTCATCTCTTTACAGATCCTGTGTAAGACCTTCACAAATACAGCCGAACAAAAAGAGTTGCCACTAAATACAAGCAAAAAACTGAATATTGAAGATAAAAAGACTGGGTAGACGATACTGGAGTATGATTTTATATCAAGGTTAATGATGTCTCCGCCTCTTGGCTCTTTTGCTTTCACGAAAAGCCGGGGTGGCGGGTAACGATTTGTTTTTCAGGCGGTGAGCATGTTCAAGCCCCGTTGAAACGCAGACAGGTGTAAAATTACCTGTGGAAATTTTGCACTCTGGTAAGAAAATTTCTGCAACAGAAACATTTTCTTTGAGACGATGTGTTATAAGAATTACTTTAGAACGGCATGTAAAATAGCATGAAATATATTACAATATTACAATTTATTAATATGGAGGACATTTATGATTAACCCAACGTTAGGTTCATTGCTTGAGAAAGTAAACAACAGATTTGCACTTGTAAATGTAGTTTCAAAAAGAGCCAGGCAAATAACTGAAGGGTCGCACCCGCTTGTAAGGTGCAGCTCGAATAAACCCGTCAGCATAGCTATCAATGAAGTCAACGAAAACATGATAATCTATGTAGGGGTTAAAAGCGGTATTAAATAAACTCTGTATGGAACAGTCCGGTTATTTTGCCTATCTGCCCAATATTTTGTGCAGGACGCGCTGCAGGAATTTCTTTTCTTGCGGTGCTTTCTTAACCTGATTCTGATTTTGATTTTGTTGTGAATTTTGATTACTGCCCGTTACCACCACCGTTCTGCGTATCACGCGAGCAGACTCCGTTTCTTTGGAATGGACAGACGCAGGCTTTAAGTCAGGCTGGACTGGTTTTATACGCTCGCTGTTATATGGTGTGCGAGGAGTCTGGGCATGCTCTCCGGTGTATGGCGTGCGTGGAGCTTGGACGCGTTCTCCGCTGTTTGGTGTACGTGCAGCCTGGGCGCGTTCTCCGCTGTTCGGTGTATGTGGAACTTGAGCTCGTTCTCCGCTGTTCGGTGTACGTGCAGCCTGGGCGCGTTCTCCGCTGTTCGGTGTATGTGGAACTTGAGCGCGTTCTCCGCTGTTCGGTGTACGTGGAGCTTGAGCTCGTTCTCCACTGTAGGGCTTGCGAGTGACTTTTGCAGGCACGGCAGTCTGAACTGCATTGACATTTGCGACACGCTCGCCTGCTTGCGGCACATGGGAACTTCCGGTACGCTCGTTGCGCCTGTCATACTGCTTAGGCTGGTTTGACCTTGTATACGGGCGCTTTCCCAGCTCTCTTTTTTCAAAGGATCTTGCAGGTTCCTGAGAAGGTTTGACTTTCAATGCATTAGCCTGCAGCCAAAGTTCTGCTGAAGCTTTGCGCCCGTTGTAGGTATCCTCGGAGGGCAGCTCTGCTTCCTCTATCATTGCTCCGGTATGTTCCTCAATAGCATACAGGCTCATGATGTCCTCGCCTGTGACCAGAGTTATGGAACGGCCAATATTACCTGCTCTGCCTGTGCGTCCGATTCTGTGTACATAACTGTCTTTTTCCATCGGGACATCATAATTAATGACCAGAGACAAATTATCGATGTGAATACCGCGCGCTGCAACATCTGTAGCTACCAACAGGTGAAATTCGCCCTGCTTGAACTCCTCGATGGTCTTCATCCGCTTACTCTGAGGGATGTCCCCGTGCAGAGCCTGGGAAGAATACCCTTTGCGTTCTAAAAAGGTTTGGACTCTATCAACGGCCATTCTTGTGTTGCAAAAAATCATACAGCTCTCAGGTTGTTCAACAAGAAGCAAACGGTTCAATTGCGTGTTTTTTTCATTATGGACTACCCGGTAATACACTTGTTTGATGGTATCTACCGTCTTGGTCTGTGATTCTATTTCCATCATTTCCGGATTTCTCATGTATTCACTGCAAATTCTTTTAATTTCAGCGGGAATGGTTGCAGAAAACAACAAAGTGACCCTGTCTTTGGGGATGGTTTTGATAATCCGAACGACCTGGTCCAGAAAGCCCATATCCAGCATTCTGTCAGCTTCATCAAGTACGAGGAAACGGATATGTTTGGTTTGAAAATTTCCTTGCCTGATATGGTCAAATAACCGTCCTGGTGTTCCGGTAACGATAGTGGCGCCGTTTTTGAGGTCCTTGACTTCCACATTCATGCTATGCTGCCCGTATACGACGGCTGTTTTGTGCTGCAGGTGCTTCGACAAAAGCTTTATATCGTTATCGACCTGGACTGCCAGCTCGCGTGTCGGTGTGAGGATCAATCCCTGAGGTCCTGCCATCGAAGGATCTGTCAACTGCAGCATGGATACACCAAAAACAGCAGTTTTACCGCTTCCTGTCTTCGACATGACGATCAGGTCTTCTTTTTTTAAGATATGAGGGATTGCACTTCTCTGTACTTCTGTTGGTTCTTCGAAACCCATCTCTTCTATCGCTTGTAAAATAGGAGGCATGATTCCGAGTTCAGTAAAACCGTTGCTCATTGTAGTCTTCTTTCATTATATAAAGATGTTCTAATTATACCATTAGTTTCAGGGTTGTAAACCTGAATCGCTCTTTTCCTCTTGCAACACATATGACACCGGGTGGGCAGGTAAATACCCGGTAAGAAAATGTTTCCGGAACCAAAACATTTTCCTTGAACCGATGCGCTATAATAGAACTGTAGTCAAAAATACAGTGAATGGGCGGAACCTGCCCAGGTTTATTTCGTCAATTGATAAAGGATATAATAGTGTAAGGCAGCGTATGAAAAACACTATAAAGCACTAACAGGACAGAGATAATGCAAGGCAGCTTGTAAAGACGCTGCAAACCGAGACCGGGACAAATGGAACCAGGAGGTCATCTTATGAAAAAGATTGTATTGTACTTATTAGTATTGGGAATGAGTATTTCCGTCATCGGCTGTACTGCCCCTAAAAGCTCAGGGACAGAGCAGACGGCTGCAGGGATGGTTACCGGCGGGATCGTGCAGGATACGACTCACGCTGCAGAGGTGCTTCAAAACGAGGAAGATACTATTGCTGCAACAACGTCGTTAACGACAGCAGGGACGGATATATCCGATGAAACTGCTGATGAATCTGCAGTCAGAAGCTTGGTCAAAGAGTTCGGGAAGAGACTTCAAGCGGTTTCGCTTTTGTCTCCGAAAAAGTTGCTGGATGCAAGCCTGCAGGAGAATTATGGCGGTCTTGTATCTCCGGGGCTTATCACAGAATGGCAAAGTAATCCTCATAAAGCTCCTGGACGTATGGTTTCAAGCCCATGGCCGGATCGGATTGAAATTTCGGTGGTCATTAAATCACCAGAGCCTGAGAATACCTATGAGGTTAAGGGTGAAATCATTGAGATAACCAGTGTTGAGAAAGAAAATGGAGAAGCTGCTGCAAAGCGCCCGGTTAGGCTCCTGGCTGCAAAAGCCGGAGACCGCTGGCAGATTATTTCCGTTACCCTTGGAGAATATGAGGACAAAGAACAGATCATCTATGAGAATGTGCAATACGGCTTCAAATTTTCACTGCCCGACAGCTGGAAAGGTTATACAATCATAACTGACAAGTGGGAAGGCCGGGCTATCGATGGCAAGCAAGCGGGAAATGTTGTTCAAACCGGTCCGATCCTTTCTGTCAGGCACCCGGAGTGGACATCTCAAAACCCCCGCCAGGATATCCCGATCATGATATTTACACCGGATCAATGGAAAGCCTTGCTAAAGGATGAATACAGTGTCAGTGCAGCTCCAATCCGGCCGGGTGAACTAGGCAGAAATTCCGCTTATGTTTTTGCTCTGCCGGCACGTTACAACTTTGCTTTTCCTGCCGGATACGAGGAAGTGGAAAAAATTCTGAACGGAGATCCGCTAAAACCTCAGGAGCCCGATAGTCAGATCAACAGATAAACTATAAATTGTATAGCTGAGTAATAATTAAAATTATAAACATTTATACTGTCAAAGCTGAGCATTATAAAATCGAATGGCCGGAAGATTCACTTTTAAAGATCTGTGAAATTCTGAGCAAGCTGTATTCGATAGACTTCAGCCTTTATAAGCAAAGTAAGATGCTCAGGTGTCCGGAAAGGAGAATGGGAATCTGTCGGATTTTATCCATCGATAAGTATTATTATCTTATTATGAATAATTCCGCTGTTGAAAAGATCCATTTTGAATTTTCAGATATATATGGGATGAATTAATTTCTCCTTTCAACCTGAATTTTTGACATTTTGCCTGTTAATTTCTACAGTTCATTATATAAAGAACACAATCAAGAAAAAGCATAGTATGATCAACATTAATAGCCGGCTGCAAAATGAAATTTTAAAGGAGGTCATATTATGAGTAATTCCAATATTGAAATAATTTCTCGGGAAAAAATGTTTGAACATGCGAGCGTATCTGTTATAAAGGCATCTCAGGCAAAAATACCGGGTGTTGAGAGCTGGAGCAGTGGCACAATCAATAAAACTCCCCAGGTAATATTCGACTTGAATGATACACCGCTGTTTTATGATTTTACTGTCAGAAGGGGGACTGCCGTTTATGGAACGGCAAGGATGGCAGCAAGCAGACTCCTGGGCACACCAGCTGTTTCATATGAGCTTGGAGCGAGGACCTGGAACCTTAAAAAAGCAGTCGATTCGATAAAACCCGCATTGATGAAAGAATATTCAGGCAGTAGAATCCTTTCATCGAAATTGGTTTGCTATAGTTACCCCAAAATTGGTGTGAAGTTTGAACTAATCACGGGGAAGAAGGAGAAAGTTGTACTGATATATGATGCGGCAAATTATTCTCTGGTTCCCCAGATCCCCCTGAAACCGGGAGTGGAGGGAAATGGTACATGGTCTTTTTACGACTCGATTTCCGAAGCTGAAAAAAAGACCAGAACAGATGTATTCAACAGCATAGAAAAAGCAAATGACAGTATGATTGCAATCATTAAAAAGAATAATCAGGGGCTGGCCAACCTCGGGAAAGCAATAAGTGTAATTGACATAAGCAAATATAAACTGGGGATTAATATTAAAAAAGAGTTGACCTTCTGCACGCATTACAATTATGATGAAGCGAGATCACACCGGTGCTTTGTATTGCATGCCCAGCAGAAGGGCGACTACTGTGCGGTTGCTACCTGCCAGATGATTCTGGACTACTACAGGTACTATTACAGCCAGGATGAAATTGCTCCCGGGCTTGGTTATTCCGGAGGAGGCTGCCCTACTGACCAGAGTGCCGGCTATGAGAGCCTCAGCAATAGTCATATCGTTGCTAAATTTGATGATTCGGCAACGTGGGAGGAGGCAAAGAGCCAGATTGATGGCCTGCATCCCATGAAGAGCGGTATTGCGGGACATGCGCGTGCATGTGCGGGCTATTCCTGTACCAGTTGGTTGTTCCCGCATTCCATCACAAACAAGAAGCTGCTTATCTATGATCCCTGGCCATGGAATGCCGACTACAAGGCAGGCGGTGCAGTTTACTGGGAGAATTGGGATGCGGTGAATCATACCAACTTCATATATACAAAACTGGACTATTAGGTATAGGGCAAAAACATGCCGCAATAACTGAAAATAGGTAGCAGCAAAGTATTCATGATGTATGATGCTCAGAGGGGAAGGCTGCCTGTCAATGGGGAGTCTTTCCCATATGCATGAACGGAAGGTGCAATTTGCCATGCTGGATTCGAACAAGAAGCTGAATCAGGCATTGAGAAAATATGCCGAACAGGAACTGGGTAACTTGAAGAATACCAAGGGATTTGAAAATTTGAAAAATTCAGCATCCGCGATGCCGGTGCAGGTATATTCGAGGGACAATGTGCCTGCATTCTGGATGGTGCCCTTTATATCGGGGGTGAAATCATCCGGTTTTGCAATATTCGATATGGAGGGGAAACTCATCAGAACAGGCGTATTTGGTACAGGCTGTGATAATGACCCCGGCATGATCGACAGCAGTTATTTCAAACGACCCTCTTCTGCCATCATGGAGGAGATAAAGCTGAAGTACTCCCAATATGATATTTCCGAACCGGTTTTCTCATATGACAGGACGCCTGTGAAATGGGCGTGGAGGGTAATTCTTAAAAAAAATGGCAAGAGGGACGTAACGATCTACATTCTTCCTGACAACTGGTATGAAGCTATCAATGAAAATTCCAGGGCAACAGATATGGAAGGCTAAGTCTGGATATCACAACCTCTCAATTAATCCCCATGATTTCCTTTAATTCATGGATGACATTTCTGCTGACTGGAATTTTTTCGGAAGAGCCCTCCAGGAGGAGGAGGTAGTTGTTGTTAAACATCGGAGAGAGCTTGCTGATATGCCTCAGGTTTATAATGTAACTCCGGTGGCAGCGGAAGAAGCCATAGTCCGAGAGCTTTGCCTCCAGTGCATCAAGAGTGTCCTTTACTTTGTAATTGCCGCTTAAAGTCTTGATATGGGTCTTGCCCAGCGATGCTTCAAAATGCAGTATGTCACAAATTTTGATGAAAATGATCTCTTCATCATCGTAAGCAGCCAATTTAACGGTATCCTGACGAATACATTTCTCTATCCGTCCCAACCTGTCCATCAGGGCTTTCTTTGCTATGGGTTTGCCTTCCTGAGACTTTATCAGTTTTTCAACGGACTTTTCCAGCCTGTTCTTATCAATCGGTTTCAGGACATAATCTACAGCATTGAGTTCAAAGGCTTTGACTGCATAGTCGTTAAATGCGGTAACAAAGACAATGCCGGTATTGATATTGGATTCCATGAGCTCAATTGCTACATTCAGGCCATTCAGCACCGGCATGTCAATATCAAGGAATGCGGCATCATATTTGAGATTTTTTGCTGCTTCAATTGCTTTCACGGGATCGGTGAAGGTGGCTATGATTTCAATATCACTTCGTTTCCCCAGGCAATATTCCAATTCATTCAGAACGGTTTTTTCATCATCTACCAGAATAACTCTCATGTTCCACATTCTCCTTTACAGGAAGTTTTAAATATACATTCGTGCCCAATCCAGGTTCGCTTTCGATCCTGAGCCCGCAGCCATAAAGGGTCAGAAGCCTCTTATGCACGTTTATAATTCCTATTCCCGCCCCTTTAACTTTGCCATTCAAAAGTAAAGGAATCAATTCTTTTTCTATTCCCTTTCCATCATCTGATACACATATGGACAAACCATCCCCTTCATTCTGTACGGATATTTTTATACTGCCATTACCTGCCTTTTCCAAAACCCCATGCCTGACGGCATTCTCAACAATAGGTTGAAGGATAAGATGGGGGACACTCATATCCATCCTGCAGTTAATATCATAATCAACATGGATCTTCCCGGGGAAACGAGCCGACATGATATACAAAAAGGATTTGATGATGCCTAGTTCATCTTCGAGCGGTGTCAGACTTTCCAGGCCCGTATACCTGAAACTTGCCCTTAAATAATTGCTTAATTCCATCAGTAAATTCCTGGCCATTTCGGGATCGGTCCTTACCAGGGACATTACCGCACTTATCGTATTGTGAAGAAAATGAGGCTTGATCTGTGCCTGCAGGAAGTTCAGTTCTGCGGTCACAGCGTCCGCAAGTGCGTTTTTAAGATCCAGCAGGTTCTTTACCCGTGCAAACAGCTCCTTTTCGTTCAAAGGCTTGGGAAGGTAATCGTTGGCTCCCGCCTCAAAACCTGCAGCAATGTCTGCAGGCTGATTTTTTATGGTAAGCAGCAGGATCGGAAGATCATGAAGGGCATACAGTTCCCTCAATTTGCAGCATACATCATATCCCGACATCCTTGGCATCATAACGTCTACGATTACCAAATCCGGTTTCTTATTTTCCGGAATAAATTCTATTAACTCAAAACCGCTGCGGAATTTTACGATATTGTATTTTTCCTTCACAAGCATGTTTGAAAGCAATCTGAGATTGATGGGATCATCATCGGCGATAAAAATGACAGGGCGATCCTTAAAATATCCATAGTTTTCGTTGATTTCCGCGACAGCCGAGCATTCTTCCTTTGAAGCATAAACAGATAAAGGATCTGCCTTTACATTTTGAGGTGAATTACTGCTTAAGGGGAGTGTGAATGCAAATTTTGAGCCATTGAGGAGTTCGGATTCCACCCGTATGCTCCCGCCATTCAGTTCGACCAGCTTTCTGGTGATACCCAGACCAAGCCCGGTTCCGCTATCGGAAGCATTTTCATAGGTGCCTATTTGTTCAAATGGCATGAATATGGTTTCGAGACGGTCGGATTGGATGCCAATACCTGTATCCGTTATGGCGGTCTCAAGTTTGTCACCATTTATCTCTGTGGTTGCGATGACTTCCCCGGATTCGGTAAATTTAATCCCATTGCCGGCAATATTGTATAGAATCTGAAACAGGCTGTTTTCATCTGCATATACATTTGGAAGCTGTTCGCTGATGTTATTTTTTAACTGGATGTTCTTTTCATTGGCAAGTGGCTTAAGAACAGCGAAAACAATATTTACAACCTGCCACATATTAATGGATTTCTGGTTAAGAGAGAACTCCTTGTTTTTCATTTTTGAAAAGGTCAATATGTTGTCAACGAGTCCGGTAAGCCTTCTGGCGCTGGTGATAATCAGGGAGAGGCTATCAATGGATTTTTTACCCTGGATGGAATCCAGCATGGATTCTGCAAGTCCAATAACCCCGTGCAGCGGAGTTTTCAACTCATGCGCCGTATTTACAAGAAAATCATCCTTCAGGCTGTTAAGGTTCAGGAGTCTCTCCGACAGCTGTTCGACCCGGCTGAATGAGCGTGTGAAGGTCAGAGTCAGGCTGAAGGTCAGGAAAAGGACGAATGACAGCCAACCTAGTTTTACCAGATAGGAATTGCTGGAGATAAAAAGGTTTGAGATAGACAATAGAATAAACGGAGTCAGAACTATCAAGTAGTCGGTACTCTTTTGCTTCACTGTGATCAATTTGTAAATGATATAGGCAGAGAAAGTATATAAAAGATAATTGTTGGTATTCTTTACGAATTGAATATAACTCCATCCATTCAGAAAATAAATGAGCAGCAACGGCAGTGCCAATACCAGAAAAGCACCTGCTGAGGTCATCACCAACCATTTTTTGATCTCCCTCGGGAACAGGGCATTCAAAAAGATGATGAAAAACAGCTCTTCTATAAAGATACTGAACAGATGGCATAAATAATACTGGTTGTAGTTCATTGCCGGGAAGAGATGGTAAATGACCGGATCCGGTCTTAATGTTGCAATATATAATGCTGCTGCAAAACAAAATATTCCTGTGTACAGGAATGCTTTTTCTTTTCTTCTCAGAATGAAAAGCAAAAAATGATAAAATCCCATGAAGATTACTATAAAGACAATAGGAAGATTAATAAGGTATTCCAAAAACTGAATGTTTAAAATATCTGGTTTCTCCCCTATTTGAATATCGCTTGTGCTGAACCGGGAAGCTTGAATGACAATATCGGCAATTCCAGTCTTGTTTTCAAAGAAATCGATGATGTTCTCTTTCCCAATGGGATACTTCCCATTGTCATTTTCCACCTCTCCATTTGAACAGATCAGTTTACCATTGATCCAGATTCGATAGGCACTCCTGAAAGTTGAAATATATATGCCCAGCATGTTATCGGAAGCAGGAAGATTGATGCTGAGCCTGTATGTAGAAGGGGCTTTTGTCTGTGTATCCTCGGGAACAAGGGTGAATTCGGGCTTGGCGGCAACGTCATTTTTAAGATCTTCAGGTGTAAAAAGCCGTGAACGGTAACACGTCCATTTACCGTCCAGACTAACAGTCCCACCGGCCTTGAAATCATGGCCCGACAAATCCAGTTTACCTGAGTCTGCCCTTAATAATGGGCTGTTCATCTTAGTACACCCGGTTGTGGCAAATAATATGTAAAATAATAAAAATAATAGTGAACATAGTTTTACTTTCATAAGAATTATTATATAATAAGTTTACAATAAAGTAAAATATTTTAAAATATGGAGGTAGGAAAATGTCTGAAAATGTTATGGAAATATTCCAACCGGAAGAAGGAGGGTTTAGTGGACTTAAATGTATTGAAGAAAAGCTTTTTGCACTTTCTCCAATCAAAAAATGCATCTTAGTTTATTCAAAAAATGAAACGGGCGGCTATTCTCTTAAGGACAGAATACCTCTTGGAATTAAAAATGCCACCGGCATCACTTCCGACGGGAAAGCGCTTTTCTTTGCGGACAGTCAGGAAAAGGTAATTTACCGTGTTGATCCTGAAACAAAAGGGAGTGAACCATATATTAATTTGAGGGAGCTTAGGGGTGGTAATACCGAGTCCATCATTCAGGCCAGCAACAGCACCATAAAGGATATGGAGATTTTGGGCGGGGAGATGTGGATCACATTCTCGGCCGGATATTCGAGCAGTATTATCCGTGTTTTGGCGAACTCAGAGAAGATATTAATGGTTATTCCCGCCAGAGGACCGGAGCCTGTAAGCATTTCGCTGGATACTTCAGCCGGGTGCATGAGGGTATTGGATTCGTCCAACAAAGAAATCAGCGACTTCAGCTTTGAAGGCGAATGGACGGGAAGGTTCACCAGAGTACCTGTTGAAAATCCATCCTGTTTTTCCATTGATAGAAATCATAGATTGGTAATATCAAGCCATGTCAATAGGGACGGCCTGAAGAAAAGGGAGGTGTGATTATGGGTAAGAGAGTTGCTGTACTTATATCCGGAGGGTTTGCAGACATTGATGGGTATGATGAATTCTGGAACGATCTGGTGCGGATGTGGCGTGTCCTTATCGATAATGGATACACGGATGAAAACATCATTGTGCTTTATGGAAAGGGTGCTGATTATGAAGATCCGGGAAGACCTTTTTACAGTTTCAAAAGGCAGCGGCTGATCGCTCATTCGGGTAGGACAAAGCTTACAAATCTTCCGGCTGATGGAAATAGTGTGGAATATGTTTTCAATGCTCTTGCGGGTAAAACCCTGCCGGTAGTGAAATTGCCTGAAAGTCTGGCAGAAGGGGTGAAAGGCAGGATAATACCACAAAAGATTTACAAGATACGGAAACTGAGTAAGAGTGATTCCCTTTTTGTCTGGACGTTTGACCATGGAAAGAGGATGAACGGGGACAGTTACCTGGGACTCATCAACGGTCAGAGTATCATCGACAAGGATTTTGCCCGTTTAGTGGACAAGGTAGATTGCAATTACAGGATTATTTGCATGCAGCAATGTTTCAGCGGAGGATTTATTGATAATCTCGCCATCAGCAGGAACCTGGTATTGACCGCATGTGCTCCGGATGAGACAGCAAACCGTGCGGATACTGAAAATGAAACAGTGGATGGCGTTACATACCACCATGGAGAGTTTAATGATAAACTTTTTACAGCATTATCCGTTCCGAGTGTAAGGAATATTGCAGATCTGACCGGTGATTCGCAGGACGAATTTGAAAAGATGAGGAAAGTATTCAACTTTGTTTTCAGCTATATCTGCAATAACACCTCAAGACCCGAGACGACCCAATACTTTGACGGCAGCAGCACCCAATCGGACAGCAGTGCCGTATCAATACCGGGAAAACAGGGCGAACTTCTGAAAGCTTCATGGGTACTGGGCAGCGATGCAGCAAATATAAGCCTTGAATGTACTTATGACATAAAGAATATCGGAGCAGGTCTCTCAAGTCAGCGTGTAAAAACGGAAGTGAAGGTGAATGGGGTTGTTTGCGAGGATTTCGAATTTACAGCTGATGGACAGAGCTTTTTGATTCATGTTGACGCAGATGAAAACCACTTTGGAATGTTCGGATATGCCACCTCAAATTATACCGACAAGACGATTGTCTTCAACGGGAGCATTATCCCAAGACAGAATGCATATTGTGCGGCTCAGGACTATTCTGCGGATGGTGTGGCTATTAATGTCGCTGATTACAGCTGTGTTGTATTCAAGTGGATTTGAGCGGGAGATAGCCGATTTCGACTGCCATAAGTGTTGTTAAAGGCACTGCTCAAGACCGTGGAAGATATCAGGAAGCTGGAAAAAGCATTTACATACCGGAATAGAAACCGGTTCATATTTTGATGGTATCGGGAAACCGGACTGGCGGTCGGCACATAATTGTCCTCCATGGCAAATATGCCTGAAATGGAAATTGTGTCTGTTTCACCGCCTTTCTTTTTCCCATGGGGTGCATCGAGAAGCTTTCTCACACGCAACAGTTTCATTGAAATGTTCTCTGAGGATGCATCTGCCAACGATCCCTTCCTCCATTTACCGGTCGTTTTCATCCATTCATTAACAGATAATTACATTTCATCTTAAAACCCTCCGTTTTTTTTACGGTTCCAGTATCATCATCATTGAAGAAACCAATTGAATGGAGGGGTAAAAAATGAGTGATGAAAAAGTCATTACTAAAAAGACGGAGGTTACGATTACTGAAAACGAATCCAAGGAACTAAGGAACAATTTTACAAAGCTGCTGCTTGAAAACCCGAATTACTTCGGCAATCATAAAAACAGCAAGCAGAAGGCTAAAATCATGATGGCCCAGAATACCTCATACGAGCAAATTGCGGAAATCGGGTACAATCCCTATCAGGATGTACTGTACTCCGTGATAAACATCAAAAACACCTATGGATACTCAGGTACGTTGTGTACTTCAGGTTCAAATGAATATGTTCGTTTTTATGCGGACCTGAGCGGCAACGGTACTTTTACGGACCTGCATGAGGACGTGGGTGTGGCAAGTGTGAATGTCCATGACATTCCCGGTCCGAAGCCGTTTAGTTATTGCGTATCGGTAAAACTGAATCCTGAAAAGAAGGTATGCCTGAACCCGTATAAGGTAAAAGTGCGTGCAATCTTATCCTGGAATTCCGTGCCGCCGGCGAATACACCGGATTATCACCCCGTCTGGGGAGAGATTCAGGAAACCTGGATTCAAATCAAGCCCCTGCCAATCAAGCTGAATGACTTTATTGACTATTCCAAAATCAAGATTGAAAAGGATCTCGCAAAGAATATCGACCTCGAGCAGATTATAGAAAAACCAGCTGTTCTTTCAAACGAGGCTCTCAAAGAGCTTTACAAGGATCTGAAGGTAGAAGAGCACCGTGTTGAGGTAAATGAAGTCGCAAATCACATTGAAATGCTTTCCAAGAATGCCAGCCTGGCGGTCGGCGATTTTGAAACGGCTAATGCGTTATTGTCCGATTCAATGAAAAAGGCTATCCTGGCTGCGATGGCTTCCCAATCCAATACCTCTTATGAGGAATTGAGAAGCGTAGGTTTGCAGTATGATACCGATACATTGACAGCCATAATCAGGATCAAAAAACCTGGTGGGTATTCAGGCGGGCTTTGTACGAATGGAAGCAACGAATACGTTGCGTTTTATGCTGATTGGGATAATAACGGGACATTTGAAGATTATCTTGGAACGACATCGCTAAATGTCCATGATATCGCCCCCATCCCTGAAAGCGGACTAGATTATGCAGTATCTCTTCCTGTCAACATGGCGACCAGGAAGAAAATGTGTTCCAATCCAACAGTTTTCCATATTCGTGCAATTCTCTCGTGGAACGTATTGCCTCCGGTAAACCCAAACTACGCACCATACTGGGGAAATCACAAAGAGGCAATTATTCAGGTGAAGCCAGGTGTTCATGTCGGTTCGGGAGAGCATTTACCATATATCAGCATGGTTGGAAACATGGCGGTAACTGATATCAATTCAAACGGTTTTGCAACCGGGACTGCGGTAGTATCAGGTTTCCAGGCCCAAAACAGCCCGTTTGGAGGGTGGGTCACCATTTCGGGGCATATATCAAATCCTCCCAACCTGAGCGCCGGCGAAGCAAATCTGAAGTATTATGCTTCATACCGCAAAGTGGGGGATCTGAACTGGACAAAGATCACAAACAATTTCCAGATAACAATATCGCAGTGGGACGGCACTACATGGAACCAATATCACCAGAACCAGATAGCGGATGCAAACGGTTGCTACCTCTATCGAGAAGATCTGACCGTAAATCCTCCCGGTGACAAGACCCAATTGTTTGTTGAAGGTTTTGTGATGTCAAGTTGGTATACGGGAGGGCTTGAGGATGGACTTTACGAAATCAAGCTTACGAATGCAGCAGGCCTCATAGACAGCAACATCGTGAGAGTAAGACTCGATAATAAGGCTCCGGATGTTGGCATTTCAATAACCGATGTCATCAACGGAGGAGTCTCGGGTCCTGCAAAGCCTTGCGGTGTATTTATAAAGGGCTGCAAGATAATGGGAAAATTCAAAGCAAACGACAATAATTTCCTGAAGTATCATTTTGTTGTTGAGCCTGCCATTCTGAGTCCAAATTCCGTAGATCCTGTTAAAGGCGAGTATCCGGCAGTATCAGGAGTTGCAGATTCCGCATGGGAACTGGAAACGAGTAACATGCAAAGCTGCGGATATGTTGTTTACCTGCATGTATATGACCGCACGATAGTAAACAGCGGGTATATAGGCTGGTATAACAAAGCTACGGTTGGATTCTGCCTGACGGAATAAAAATAACAGGAGAGAAAGGGACACCGCACTGAAAGCGGTGTTCCTTTCTAGTGATCGGAGGGTGTCATGAGTACGAGAATTATTTCGTTGATTGATTTTGATAATAACACAATTTATGAAGATCGTTTTTCCTCTCTTCCCATTAAGGAAGACGGAATCATATCGGAAAGCATGGAGTTGTTTCATGACGTTGAACCTTGCATTATTCAAAGGACTTTCATAACAAAGAAGTTCTTTCAGGAACTTGAGCATTATTTTGATTGCATGCTGAAGGAGGGAATTGCCGAAGTTGCTTATGATATTCTCCCGGATTGGGTTAAAAAAATGCTGGATATTGAATCCAAAGCTAAAAAAGTGATAATTATTCAATAAATTACTAAAAAAGGATGCTTCTGAAGTTTGACTCAGGACATTGGTATTTTGAGGACAAATATCAACATTTTAATGTTAAATATTGACACCGGCCCTCTAATGATGCATGATTAAATCATGAAGATATTTTATTTTACGGCTACGGGAAATAGTCTATATTTGGCAAAAAGGTTCGGAGACGAGTGCTTCTCCATTCCCAGGGTAATGAAAGAGGAACGGTTTGAATTTTCCGATGAAAAGATCGGAATAGTTTTTCCTGTCTTTTATCTGGGTATTCCGAAAATAGTGGAAGAGTTTTTGGGTAGAGTTTCGCTTAAAAGCGATTATGTCTTTGCTGTGGCTACATATGGTTCATTATGCGGCGCATTCGAGAAGAAGCTTTTGAAAATCGGAGAAAAAGCCGGGATTAAATTTTCCTACATTAACGCAGTCCTGATGATTGATAATTATCTTCCCTATTTCAGTATAGATGTTCAGAAGGAAAAGGAAGCCTCAAAACATATCGAGGAGAATATCGCCAAAACGGTTAAAGAGGTCGAAGCAGGGGATCATCATATCTGCAGACATTCCCCCCTGTGGAATCTGCCCGGGCACTTGCTGGAATTTCATGATCGTGGCTTTGAACGGAAGTTCCTTGCAGGAAATGAATGCACCGGATGCGGGATTTGCGAAAAAGTATGTCCGGTGGATAATGTGAAGCTTCAGGAAAAGCCCGTATTCAGCCATAACTGCCTGCATTGCCTGGCTTGTATCAGTCATTGCCCCGTGAAAGCCATCCGGCTTCCAGGTGAAAAAAGCGAGACCAGATTTATCAATCAACACATTTCCGTGAAGGAAATAATAGATTCCAACAACTAAGCAAGACGGGGCAAGACAGGGGACGGTTCCACCACAAGACAAGGGACGGTTCTATGTCATGGTTCACTTTAAAGCTCTCAAGACAAGGGCCGGTTCTATGTCATAATCCACTTTCAAGCTCTACTAAATGGATACCCTGTAAAATGTACAGTTTTATGCTGACATATAGCATAAGATTCAAATCCCAGAGGAGTTAAGACAGACTTAAAAGTGATACTACTCTTAATTCAAAATTCAAAACATAATATGCCGGCGCTGCATTGTAGTGGCATATTAATCTTCGTCCATACCGCTAATTTTTCATATCACACTTGAAAATACAAGGAATACATTGTATAATGAAAATACAAGGAATAAGTTGTATAGAAACAACAGATAATAAAGAGAGAGGCACGTAATGAAGATTCACTACTATGCGACAGAAGGTGGGAAGAATTTGATTTTCAAGTATCTCGATGAATTGCCGAACGACCAGAAAGCAGAAGGGTATGCGATTTTAAAGGATCTGGAAGTAAATGGGCCGGACGCACTTGATGGAATGGACACCCGGCAGCTTAAAGGAAAGCTGTGGGAGATCAAGTTCTACAGGCATAACAGAGTAATGTATGTAGTAACAGACAATGACAATATCTATATGCTGCATGCCTGCCAGAAGCAAAAGGGTAGGGCGGAAAAGTTTGAAATAGAAACTGCAAAGAAACGAGCAAGAGAAATCATTGATATCCAGAGAGCATAGAGATATACAGAGAGACAGGTAGAGTTTGGAAGGAGAATTTAGAATGGCATTCGTACAAGAAAGCGTATCAGAAAAAATAAAACAGATGAACCAGAACGACCCTGAGTTTAGAAGGGCATATTCCGCAGCAGAACAGGAGCGTCAAATTGTATCACAAATCATTAAGGCCCGGAAGGAAACAGGACTTACACAGAAAGATTTTGCTTCAAGGCTAGGGCTTAAACAACAGGCTATTTCCACCTTTGAAAGAGTAGAGGAATCTCCTACTCTCAAAAAGCTGGTACAGTTTGCAACTGCACTTGATATGGAAATCCGGGTTGTAAAAAAGCGAAAAATTCCGGTCAGGGGATTAAGAGTGCACAGGGAAAGTACACTAAAATAAGGCATAGTAAAATATGTAAAATAGTTTTATAATAACCTTATCAAATCAAATGAGAAGGACATATTCATGAAAAATTGTGAAATGAAACTGAACGGCAATATACTGACAATTACGGTCGATATATCAAAAGAGTTTGGAGTATCATCACAGGTAATTATGAAAACGAAGAAGATGCTGCCAGAGATTACGATAAAAAAGCAATAGAATTGTATGGAAAATATACGAAACTCAATTTTCCCATTAATTAAAATCAATGATGATGAATAAATTTTGATAAGAATCTATAATTGGCCAACTCAGAAGAATAAAATTTCTGAATCATAGCCAATAAAGATTAATTTCCTCACTTATTCTGAATACAACAAATATGCACTAACTATAGAAGTAAACCAGCGAAATTTGAGAATTTCCTATTGCAGGTTCACTCTAAACGATGTAAAATTAATGCACATGTATGATGTAATACAACATACATGTGAGAAATCGTACAGCTTAGTTCATAATAGAAAGGATTCTTATGAACATCAAACCAATCGTACAAAAAAGGGTAAGCGATGAAGTGCTTGATCAGATCAAAGAGCACATCATTTCGGGAGAATGGACACCAGGGTCGAAAATCCCCGGTGAGATGGAACTGACAGGGTTGTTCGGCGTTAGCAGAGTCTCCATTCGTGAAGCTATCAACAGGCTTGTCGGAATGGGTGTATTATCGATCCGGAGGGGAGAGGGCACCTATGTTTCGGAGATACTTCCCAAGGATTATTTTAACGCGTTGTTGCCTTTTTTGATGATAGGAAAGGCAAGTCTCAGGGAAATGCTTGAGTTTCGTGCGATGGTGGAGACGGAGAGTGCCAGACTGGCAGCGTTGCGGGCTACACAGGAGGATATTGGCCGGATGAAGGGTATCCTGGATAATATGCAGAAATGCCAGGGGGATTATAAAAGGTTTGCAGCAGAGGATTTGAATTTTCATACAGCGCTGGCTCTTGCGACACAAAACAGTGTGGTAGTGAAAGTCAACGCCATTGTCCATGATATGCTTCGCATGGCGATGGAGGAAATCGTCAGCCGGACCGGCTTCCGGGACGGCTTATACTATCACGGGAAAATTCTTGATGCAATCATCGCAAAGAATGAAACGGGGGCAGTTGAACTCATGAAGGAGCATATCAGTGTGACCATACAAAAGGTTGGAGACCTTAAGGGGAATGATAATCCCGCAGATCAGATAAAATAGGCATATCATTTTCTGTTGCATGTAATACATCATACATTTTGATTATTCGTTTAAATGTAAATCTGGAATTGTCGGAGGAAATACTATGGATGCTATTGTAAAGGATTTGGAAAGCAAGGCGAAGAAAATCCGGTTGAATATTGTAAAGATGGTCGGACCGGGAAAGGCGGGACATTTTGGAGGATCATGCTCAGTGGCAGATATCGCTACGGCACTGTACTTCAAGAAAATGCGCCATGACCCCAAAAACCCGAAATGGGAGGACAGGGACCGCTTGATTTTGAGCAAGGGCCATGCGGCAATTGTGCAGTATGCGGCGCTTGCCGCCTGCGGATATTTCCCGGAGGAGGAATTGAACGGACTGAAGCAGTTGGGCTCCATACTGCAGGGTCATCCGGACATGCTGAAAATCCCCGGGATTGAAGCAAATACCGGTTCACTCGGGCAGGGACTGTCAATGTCCTGCGGAGTGGCAGCGGGAGCCAGGATCGATAAAAAGGATTACAAGGTATACTGCGTCATAGGCGACGGAGAGTTAGCCGAGGGACAGATCTGGGAGGCGGCAATGGCTGCATCCTTTTACAAACTGGACAATCTCAGAGGGATTCTCGACTGCAATAAGATTCAGGCTACGGGAACGGTTGCAGAAAGGTTCAACACAAACCCTTACAGAGAAAAATGGGAAGCTTTCGGCTGGAAGGTTCTTGAAATAGACGGACATGACATGAAGCAGATACTGGATGCTTTTGAAGCTGCAGACAAGGTCAAGGGGCAGCCTGTGATGATCATTGCCCATACTGTCAAAGGCAAGGGGATAGATTTTGCAGAAAATACAGCGGCTTTTCACAATGGAGCCATGTCACAGGAACAGTTTGAACTGGCCTGTGAAAATTTATCTGAGTAAGAAGGGAGCAGCTTGAAAGAAATGAAAGATTTTCGAAAACAGAAATGGAGACAAATATGAAAATGCAGAATCAAAGACAGGTTTATGGGAAGACACTGGTAGAGCTTGGAGGAGAAAACGAGAACATTGTCGTACTCGAAGCGGATCTCGGAAAATCTACGATGAGCTGTCTGTTTCAACAAGCGTACCCTGAACGATATTATGAAATGGGAATAGCGGAAGCAAACATGGTTTCTTTCGCAGCCGGTTTGTCCCTTACAGGAAAGACGGCTTTTGTCAACTCCTTTGCAGTGTTTGCATCAGGCCGGCCTTATGATCAGATCCGCCAGGGAGTGTGCATAGGCAAACTGAATGTCAAGATTATGGGCTCCAGTTCGGGTTTGTCCGATTTTGGAGATGGTGCCACCCACCAGTCGGTTGAGGATATAGCACTGATGCGCGCAATTCCGAACATGACCGTACTGGTTCCGTGCGACGGAATAGAAACCGCTAAATTAGTAAAAGCGGCTGCACAGATGAATGGACCGGTTTATATACGCGTATGCAGGAATGACGTACCTGACATATTTCCGGAGGATGGCGATTTCACCATAGGAAAGCCATTTGTCATGAAAGAGGGGAACGAGGTTGTTGTATTTGCCATGGGAATCATGGTCTCAACAGCCCTGAAAGCGGCTGAGACATTGGAACAGGAAGGGATATCGGTAAAAGTGGTGAATGTCAGTACACTCAAACCGATCGATGAAAATAGCTTCATTCAATTGGCAGAGGGCATGAAAGGCGTTGTAACAGCTGAAGAACATTCCTGCATAGGCGGGCTGGCAAGTGCAGTCACCTATGCCTTAAGAGGAAAGGGCATACCAACAGGGGTCGTTGCCATCCAGGATCTGTTCGGTCAATCGGCGCAGACTCCCGAGGAGTTGCTTGTACATTATGGCTTGACGGAAAAGGATATTATCAGTCAAATCAAGACAGTTTTGAGTTCAAAGTGAGGTAATTGCTACAGCAAATAAGCTGACCCAGGCTATGACCGGATACTTGAAATATACAGTATCAGACGGCAGGTATGTAAAGCCAAGCTGTTAATATGCAAGGCATTACCGGAAATATGAAAATAACAATCAGGAAAAGAGGGATGCAAAATGAATAAAAAAATAGGATTTATCGGACTTGGAATCATGGGAAAGCCAATGGCGAAGAATTTGTTGAAAGCCGGATATTCCCTTGTCGTATACGATGTGGTTGCCGATGCGGTGAAAGAATTGGCAGAGGCAGGCGCCCATACGGGGACTTCTCCGAAGGATGTGGCACAAAAGAGTGAAATCATTATCACAATGCTTCCGAACTCCCCCCATGTAAAGGAAGTCGTGCTGGGCGTCAATGGAGTGCTTGACGGCGCAAAGCCCGGGACGATCCTTGTGGATATGAGTTCCATAGCTCCGCTTGTATCAAAGGAAGTTTATGAAAAAGCCAGGCAAAAGGGCGTCATCATGTTGGATGCACCTGTAAGCGGCGGTGAACCAAAGGCAGTCAACGGCACCCTGTCGATTATGGTGGGCGGACCTGAGGAAGCATTCAAGGAAGTTGAAAAGCTTTTGCTTTCCATGGGATCATCTGCTGTGCTGGTTGGAGAGACCGGCAGCGGAAATGTGACGAAACTGGCGAATCAGATCATTGTCGCGCTGAATATTGCAGCCATGTCGGAAGCCATGGTACTGGCAACCAAGGCAGGCGTCGACCCTGAAAAGGTCTTTCAGGCCATAAGAGGCGGACTTGCAGGAAGCACCGTACTGGATGCAAAAGCTCCCATGGTGCTGGCACGCAATTTCAATCCGGGCTTCCGTATCGAGCTGCACATCAAGGACCTTCAGAACGCTCTGGATACTGCACACGGGATCGGTGTGCCGATCCCGCTGACAAGCCAGGTGATGGAGATCCTTCAGGCATTGAAGGTCGATGGAAAGGAAAAAGATGATCACAGCAGTATCGTACAATACTACGAGAAACTCGCACAAATTGAAGTGAAGTCATAGAATCTCTGAAAGGTGGGTAAATTTGTTCAGCCTTGCTGAGTAATTTTATATAATGGATAAAGAGCTGCCTTAAAATTTTTAATTTTGAGGCAGCCCTTTAAATTAGGTTTCGGATATAATAAGATAAAGGTAAAAGACCAAAAGACCAAAAGACCAAAAGGAGTATGAATATATGAAATTTTGCTGGTGCACGATTACCGTCGAGAATATGGAGGAGTCGTTAAAATTCTATCAGGAAATTGTCGGACTTCCGATCAATAGAAGGTTTGCTGCCGGGCCGGCCATTGAGATTGCTTTTTTAGGGGATGGTGAAACAAGGATTGAATTGTACTGTGATGGGGGGAATAAGAAGTCTGATATCGGACAGGACATTTCTCTTGGATTCGAAGTGAATTCTGTTGAGGAAAAGTTGATATTCGTCAGGGATCATGGCGTAGAAATTGAAAGCGGGCCTGTCCAGCCGAATCCCCATGTAAAATTCTTCTTAGTGAAGGATCCGAATGGTGTAAGGATTCAATTTGTACAGAATCTGTAATTCAATCTGAAACGTAATATTTAAAAGTCATTATGTTGAGGTCATTATGTAACAGAATATGTAACAGAATACCTAACAGAATACGTAAAAGAATGCGTAACAGAAAAGACTGCTGCATATTGCAGCAGACGAAAGCCTGCCGGTGTGTTCTTTTTCGGTGCGTGCGGCATGTTCGCGTTTTCGACGGTGAAATCCGCCCCTTTAGGCAAATTCATATCAATCGCTTCCTGAGAGGGGCATATGTTCCGGTGATTTTTAAACAGTAAAAAGGAAATAAAGTGCACCGATAAATATTTATTGTAAAACAATAAATTAAGTGGTACAATGTTTCAATAATAAATAATTTGAGGTGAGCAATGAAACGGGGAATTGTAACTTTCTTAAAGCTGGCTGTATCTGTCATAGGCATTGCAGTACTGGCTCTTTGCATACTGTGGGTGCCAACACTGGCGGACAGGGCCGTGAATATGTATCCCGAATTTGCATTTTTAAAATACCCTGTCCTTATTTTTATTTTTATTACAGCTATCCCATTCTATATTGCATTGTATTATACTTTACGACTCCTGAACTATATAGAGAACAAATATGCCTTTTCCGATATGGCGGTTGCTTCACTCAAGCATATAAAGCATTATGCGATGACAGAAGTCATTTTATATATACTTGGACTTGCCGCCCTGAGCTGTATGAAGGCTTTACATCCCGGAATTGTTATCATGGGCGGTGTGATTGCCTTTGCTGCTTTGACCGTTTCTCTCTTTGCAGCACTACTGCAGGAACTATTGAGAAATGCCCTGGAAATAAAAGCTGAGAATGATTTGACGGTTTGAGGTGATGGCATGGCTATAATAATCAACATAGATGTAATGCTGGCAAAAAGAAAAATGAGTGTCACGGAGCTTTCCGAGAGGGTAGGTATAACCATGGCGAATCTTTCCATACTCAAAAATGGAAAAGCAAAAGCGATCCGGTTATCGACACTTGAAGCCATATGTGCAGCCTTGGATTGTCAGCCGGGAGATATTCTGGAATACAGCCCCGGAACGAAGTAAACGCCGACTGCCCGGTTTGTATGCTCTCACTGCCATGTTCAGGTAGTGGTTGACAATTATTTAGAAATTTGATACCATTACTTAAATCAATAAATGCATTGAAGGGGAAAAAGCGCTGCATACGTTGCCTTAGAGAGCTGTTGGTCGGTGAAAGACAGTGCACAGTGCAAGTTGCGAACTCACCCCGGAGCAGTCAGCTGAAAGCCGGCAATCATTTGAATGCATTGGCAATTAGGTGTGAACGGGACTCTCGCCGTTATTATGAGAAAACATGAGTGGGTATGAAAATACCAACAGGAGTGGTACCACGGAAGTTATAGCTTTCGTCTCTGGCAATATTGCCGGTTGACGAGAGCTTTTTTATTTTATAAATTTCAGGAGGAGTCAGTATGAAAATCGCATTTTCCACACTCGGTTGTCCGGACTTCAGTTGGAACGACATCTATTCCATGGCCAAGGATCTTGCATTTGACGGGATTGAAATCCGGGGCCTTGGAAATGAAATCTTTGCAGTACAGGCACAACCCTTTGCAGGGGCTCAACTACAGCAGACAGTGAAGAAGCTTTCGGAACTCCACATCGAGATACCTTGTCTTTCAACCGGTTGCTGTCTGAAGTTTGCCGACAAGGCAGAGGAAAATCACAATGAAATTGTTCAGTACATCATGCTGGCTTCCAAGCTTGGAACACCTTACATTCGTATCCTGGCCGACCGTCAGCCGCAGCAGGAGGGAGAAGTTGACGATGAAATCGTACTTGCTGCATTGAGACAGTTGATTCCAGTTGCTGAAGAGTATGGGGTGACTTTACTGGTGGAGACGAATGGCGTATATGCAGACACATCGCGCCTTTGCAAGCTGCTTGATCATATTGCCAGTGACACGGTTGGTGCACTGTGGGATATGCACCACCCATACCGCTTTGCGGACGAAAAACCCGGCAAGACGGTTCAAAATCTTGGGGCTTACATCAAATATGTACACACCAAGGACTCCATCATGGAAAACGGAAAAGTGAATTATCGCATGATGGGCGAGGGAGATCTGCCGATTGACGATATGATGAGGGCACTGCGTTCGATCAATTATGAAGGCTATGTTTCCCTGGAGTGGGTGAAACGATGGGCGCCAGACCTTGACGATGCAGGTGTCGTTTTCCCGAATTTCGCCAATTATATGGGCCGCTATAATGAACAGAGTGCTGTAAAGGGACGTCTGTTTTGTAATAATGCAAAAACGGGCAAATATGTGTGGGAAAAAGACTCTTTGATCGACCTGACCTTCCCTCAGGTACTCGACCGCATGGTGGATGAATTTCCGGATCAGTATGCATTTCGCTATACAACCATGGACTACACAAGGACTTATAAACAATTCAGGGACGATGTGGATACCTTTGCGCGATCGTTGGTCGCACTTGGTGTAAAGCCGGGTGATCATGTGTCCATATGGGCGACCAATGTCCCTCAGTGGTACATTACCTTCTGGGCCGCGACGAAGATCGGAGCCGTACTTGTCACCGTCAATACCGCATACAAAATTTATGAGGCGGAATATCTTCTGCGTCAGTCGGACACACATACGCTGGTATTGATAGACGGATACAAGGATTCGGACTATGTCGGGATCATTAAGGAACTTTGCCCGGAACTGGAAACTGCAGAAGCCGGTAAACCGCTTCATTTGAAACGTCTGCCGTTTTTGCGCAATATCATCACGGTAGATTCAAGGCAGCCGGGCTGTCTGACCTGGGAGGATGCCCTTGCCTTGTCTGAAAAGGCTTCGATACTGGAGGTCTACCGCCGTGCACTCTCCATCAACAGGCATGATGTCTGTAACATGCAGTATACATCAGGAACCACAGGTTTCCCGAAAGGCGTTATGCTGACACATTATAATGTAGTGAACAACGGTAAAAACATCGGGGACTGCATGGATTTGTCCACGGCAGACCGCATGATGATCCACGTGCCGATGTTCCATTGCTTCGGTATGGTGCTTGCGATGACAGCTTCCATGACGCATGGCGTGACGATGGCTCCGATGCCCTACTTCTCTCCAAAACTGTCACTGGAATGTATCAATAAGGAAAAAATCACAGCATTCCACGGTGTTCCGACGATGTTCATTGCGATGCTTGAACATGAGGATTTCCCAAAGACAGATTTCTCCTATATGAGGACCGGCATCATGGCAGGAAGCCCCTGCCCGGTCAAGGTCATGCAGGACGTCGTCAACCGGATGAACATGTCACAGATCAGTATCGTGTTCGGGCAGACAGAAGCGTCTCCAGGCTGCACCCAGAGCCGTGTGGACGACCCGCTTGACGTCAGGGTCAATACGGTCGGCCGTGCTCTGCCAGGCGTTGAGTGTAAAATCGTCGACCCGCACACAGGGGAGGATCTGCCGGATAATGTGGATGGGGAATTTGTTGCACGCGGATATAATATTATGAAGGGGTATTACAAAATGCCCGAAGCAACTGCCGCCGCCATTGATGAAAACGGCTGGCTGCATACAGGCGACCTTGCCAGACGCGATGCGAACGGGAACTATAAAATCACCGGACGTATCAAGGATATGGTTATCCGCGGTGGAGAAAATATTTACCCGAAGGAGATCGAGGATTTCATCTATACACATCCGAAAGTAAAGGACGTCCAGGTGATCGGCGTACCCAGCAAGCAATATGGGGAGGAAGTCATGGCCTGTGTTATCCTTAAAAGCGGTGCTGAACTGACTGCCGACGAACTGAAGGATTTCTGCCGCGCCAACATGGCCAAGCATAAGACCCCGCGCTATATTGAGTTTGTCAATGAATTCCCGATGAATGCCGCCGGCAAGATCATGAAATTCAAAATGCGCGAATGGGCGGTTGAGAAGCTGAACCTGCAGGCTGACAGCAAGATAGAAACGGCATGATGAAGATATGATATAACAGATAAATAAAAGTAAAGAAGAAAAAGCAAAGAAGAAAAAGCAAAGAAGAAAAAGTAAAGATAAATTTCAAAGAGATATTAAGCCGGATGATCTGCTTGATGTTGGAAAAGTGTGAAGTTAGCATCATGTTGTTAACTGCTCATTAATAGGCAGGACAGAGGCTTTAATCACTGATTTATACAAATCATAGTACAAGGGGATGATTCCTGACTTGAATTGCGTGCATAAAATTTGAGGAAGGAACCATCCCTGCTTTTATTTTTCAAAAGCTGTATTGACTTGCATTGACAGGCTTGGTAGTATTAATTTGCAGGCATTGGAAAATATAGGGATGAGGAGTACGCCAGAATGAAAAATATTACTGAAATACCGACGGTAGCATTTGATGATAAAAATGGTGATCTGGTCATTATAGACCAGACCAGGCTTCCCAATGAAACGGTTCTTCTTCATATCCACACGTTAAAGGAAACCTTTGATGCCATCAAAAGCCTTGCCGTGCGGGGCGCTCCGGCAATCGGCGTTGCCGCCGCAGTGGGAATATATGCCGCCTGTGAACGTTTTGAAAGTGACGGAGTAAAAAGCTTCACAAGTGAGTTTCATGAAGCGAAGGAATATCTTGCCTCCTCACGGCCTACTGCAGTTAATTTATTTTGGGCGCTCGACAGGATGGAAGGAGTCATTAAGGACCATCCTGGCCTGAGTGTGACGGAATTGAAAAGGCTTTTGCATGACGAGGCCCTTGAAATATTGAATGAGGATGTTGATGTATGCAGAAAACTCGGTGAGTACGGTCTGACGCTCATCAAGGATGGGGATGGAATCCTGACTCACTGCAATGCAGGCCAACTGGCAGCTGTCAAATATGGTACCGCATTGTCGCCGATGCATGTCGGTGCTGAACAAGGCAGAAAGTTCAAGGTCTACTGTGACGAAACAAGGCCGCTTCTCCAGGGCTCGCGGCTCTCTGCCTATGAAATGGTTTCAGCCGGGATGGAAACCACCGTTTTATGTGACAACATGGCGGCATCACTAATGAAAAAAGGTCTCATCAATGCCGTATTCACCGGCTGTGACCGAGTGGCTGCAAACGGTGACGCTGCCAACAAAATCGGAACCATGAATGTAGCCATCCTTGCCAGACATTTTAATATTCCGTTTTATATATTTGCACCCTCTTCCACAATTGATATGAAATGCAAAAGCGGGGAGGAAATCGGCATAGAATTTCGATCCCCCGAAGAGGTGAGTGAATTATGGTTTGAAAAGAGAATGGCACCGGAAGGGATAAACATATATAATCCGGCTTTCGATGTGACTGGGGCTTCGCTGATCACGGCGATTGTCACTGAATACGGGATACTTAGGCCGCCCTATCAAACGGCTTTTGAGAAGATATTCCGGATAAAACGGGAAGGCTGAGTCGTAAGAATGGAAAACATGAATGGGGAGTTATGGGGGAGACCGAATAAATATCTTAATATGATAAGGCAGGAATGCAAGTTATGAATAACACAGCAGAAGCAAAAAACGAAATCATCGAAATCGGAAGACGCATGTACGAGAAGGGCTATGTTGTCGCAAACGATGGAAACATCAGCGTTCGCGCGGACAAGCACTCGATATGGGTAACTCCGACCGGTGTTTCAAAAGGAACTATGAACGACGCCATGCTGGTGCATATGTCATTGGATGGCAGCATTGTCGAAGGCACATACAAGCCGTCTTCCGAGGTTAAAATGCATTTGCGGGTTTATCGTGAGAACCCTGCGGTTTGTGCGGTGGTACATGCACATCCGCCGACAGCGACAGCATTTGCGGCATCCGGGCTTTCGCTTGAAGAACCGATTTTGTCGGAAACAGCCATGCTTCTTGGCAGTGTACCGCTGGTGCCATATTCGACTCCGGGAACGGACCAGGTTCCAAATGCTGTTGCACCCTATTGCAACACCCATTGTGCTCTGCTGCTGGCAAACCATGGCGTGCTGACATGGGGGAACAGCCTGGAGCAGGCCTATTTCCGCCTGGAGGAATTGGAGCAGACAGCCAGGATATATCTGATAAGCAAATTCATCCTAAAAAGTCCAAAGCTGCTGACAAAGGAACAAATAGAAGCACTGCCGAAACTCTTCTGATGGATGCTGACTACACGAGCAATAGGGAGAGAATACGGGCAACAGGTTGCAGGTTTATGCCGGGAAGATTGTTTATTGACAATGCAGTTCAAGGTATGTTATTGTCTGCTATGTACGGCATTTATATAGAAATGGCAGGGTTTAAAAATGATTAAATCAGAGCCTTTGGGCAGATGGAATAAAGAGAAGTCTGAAGAACTCTATGGCATAAAAAACTGGGGTGCAGGCTATTTTTCGATATCAGAAAGCGGGAATGTCCTGGTAGACCCATTCCAGAAGGATGAGTCAACAGCAGTCAGCCTGATCGATATCATTTCAGGTGTGCGTGAAAGAGGCCTTGATATGCCTGTCCTTTTACGCTTTGAGAATTTGCTTGATTCACAGATTTCTTATCTGAACAATTCCTTCAGGGACGCCATGGGCAAGCTGGGTTACAAGGGCGAATACCGGGGCGTCTATCCTATAAAGGTCAACCAGCAGCAGCAGGTTGTCGAAGAGGTGACCAAATTCGGCCAGCGCTATCACCATGGTTTGGAAGTGGGCAGTAAAGCCGAGCTGGTGGCTGCACTCTCCCTCATGAAGGACAAGGAAGCCTGTCTGATCTGTAATGGTTACAAGGATGAAGAGTTTATCGATCTTGGCCTGTATGCAGTAAAAATGGGTTTCAAATGCTTTTTCGTCATAGAGATACCGGGTGAACTGGACATTGTGCTGGAGCGCTCGAAGGCTTTGGGCGTACAGCCTAATATCGGCATCCGGATCAAGCTTTCGGCAAGGGCCGGAGGGCATTGGACGGAATCAGGCGGAGACCGCAGCATTTTCGGTTTGAACATGTCCCAGGTGATTTCAATGGTGGATAAACTGAAGGAATCAAATATGCTGGATTCAGTCAAACTGCTGCATTATCATCTTGGCTCACAGGTGCCGAACATCCGTGATATCCGCTCTGCCGTATTGGAAGCGGCACGCGTATACGCAGAGCTTGTAAAGGAAGGGGCGCCCATGGGTTATCTGGATCTGGGAGGCGGCCTGGCAGTTGATTATGACGGTTCCAACACCAATTATACCAATAGCCGTAATTATTCGGTAGAAGAATATTGCACCGATATTGTGGAAGCAGTGATGTCAACGCTGGACTCGAGTGATGTTCCGCACCCGATCATTGTGACGGAATCGGGACGCACCACGGTTGCATATTATTCCATCCTGCTTTTTAACGTGCTGGATGTGGAAAAATTCGAGGAATATGGGGTTCCGGATAAGATAGAGGATGATGCGCCGGAGCAGATAAAAAACCTTTTTGAAGTAAACAAGAACCTGTCGCTGAAGAATATTCAGGAATGCTATAACGACGCACTTTATTACCGGGACGAGATCCGCGACATGTTCAAGCATGGCAGGATCAGCCTGCGTGAACGTGCTTTTTCGGAAAAGATCTTCTGGAATACGATCAACCAGATTGCCAGGGAGAAGAAGAGGGTAAAAAACGCGCCTCCTGATCTGGAGGATATTGAGAGTGCGATTGCGGATATCTATTACTGCAACTTCTCGGTATTTCAGTCGATTCCGGATAGCTGGGCTATTGACCAACTGTTTCCGATCATGCCTGTGCACCGTTTGCTGGAAATGCCCAAACGCAATGCGGTAATTGCAGATATCACCTGTGACTGTGACGGAAAGATCGACCACTTTATTGATTTGCATGATGTGAGCAACACGTTGCCTCTTCATGAGATGAAAAGAGATGAAGACTACTACCTCGGGGTTTTTCTTGTTGGCGCTTATCAGGAGACGCTGGGGGATTTGCATAACCTTTTTGGTGATACGAATGTCGTTAGTGTCAGGATCAATACGGATGGAACCTATGACCTCGTCAAGGAAATACATGGGGATAGCGTGGCGGATGTTCTTTCCTACGTGGAATTCGATCCGAAGGACATGCTGGTCCGTTTCAGGGAGACTGCCGAAGACGCCATACGGGACGGACTCATCAGCGCGAGCGAAAGGCCCGAGATCATGCGTGCTTACGACAATGGCCTTCGCGGATACACCTATTATGAACGCTAGTGTTGCGTCGGATCCTGTGGTGCTGACTTTGGCTTCAGTGGGGTGCGGTTTCCTTTTTGATCCACGATGACGACTGAGTCCAGCGTGTATTGAAGATTGCCGCGGAAAGCTTTCATATATTCCTGCCTTAATAGCTGTTGTTCTTCCTTCTCATGAGGAGTAAGACCTTCAGCTTTTGCTTTTTTTGCCAGATCGTTGATCCTTTTTATCTTATCCTGACTGAACATGGGTGATACCTTCCTTTGCCTCTTGTAATAAGTATTTCAGTTCGTGAAATACTCCATACCCCAATACGTGAAATAATCACAGTAATAGTAATAGTAATAGTAATGGTAAAGTGAATTCTTGTCAAATAAATAACCGCCTATATGGAAATTACTCCTGTTTTGTATTGAGTACATGATATGGATCCGAGATCAATGAGGATAAGTTGGAATAATGGAAATAAGAGTCTTGATTTTTAAAGGAAGATATGGATATAATATGATCAACGCAATGAAGAGGAATAGTAGACCGATCCTGTTTCATTTACAGAGAACCCATGGAGGCTGAGAGTGGGTGGTGAAAAGACGGCCGAACAGTCCCCGGAGCAATGCCCCGAACCTTCCAGGTAGGCTGCATCGGTTGCAACCGTTATATTGCAAGGGTATACGGAGCCGGTTTTCACCGCGGAAATATCTGCGGCACGGAACATAAAACGGTTGAAGTGTACCTGATGAGACCTTTGCTGCGAGGCAAAGGATAATAGGGGTGGTACCGCGGAGCACAGCTCTCGTCCCCAGGATATATTCCTGGAGCCGGGGGCTTTTTTGATGCAATCCGGCAAATTGAGCAAAATAAAAATATAGGAGTGATCGTATGGATCGAATTGTTGAAGAGATGGATCAGACGTCAGCTGCAAGACCTGAATTCCCGAAACGTGCAATCATCACGGCGGGAATGCCTTATGGGAATAAAGAACTGCATTTCGGACATATCGGCGGTGTCTTTGTACATGCCGATACCTTTGCGCGGTTTTTGAGGGATCGGATCGGAAAAGAAAATGTGATTTTTGTTTCCGGAACAGACTGCTATGGTTCTCCCATTCAGGAGCACTACAGGAAACTTGTGGAGGACGGAAAGTTCCAAAATACAATTGAAGAATTTGTCCAGCTTAATCATGACCGCCAGAAAGAGGTGCTGGATGCCTATCATATTGACATTGACCTTTTTGCCGCCTCTGGCTTGGGCCGTGCAAAAGAGATCCATCAGGAGGTCTCCCGGGAGTTTATCAATACGCTGTATGAAAACGGACATCTGGAAAAGCTGACGACCTCGCAGTTCTTCGATACGGAGTCAGAAGTATTCCTGAACGGCCGGCAGGTTACCGGACAGTGTCCGATTGCAGGCTGCGCATCGGAAAAAGCGTATGCGGATGAATGCTCCCTGGGGCATCAATATATGCCGTCGGAACTGATCAACCCCAAAAGTACACTTTCAGGAAAGAAACCGGAAATGAGGGAAGTAACGAACTGGTACCTCAAACTGGATGCCTTTCATGACCTTCTTGCACAATGGTCCGATGGCCTGCAGGCACGCCCTGACTATCGGTCCTTTGTCATCAGAAGCATCCAGGAGTTCCTTGAACCGCCCATTATTCATGTCAAGCGGGACCAGATGGGAATCCTTGAAACTATTCGGGAACAGCTCCCGAAGTATTTTGTCCGCAATGAGGAAAGCAAGGCTTCCGTCCAATTGGTCTTTGACAAGCTCGGTGACAGGGAAAAGGCTTGTGAGATCCTGACAAAAAACGCCATCCGCTTTCGTACGGGCAAGACGCTGGTGCCTTTCCGGCTGACAGGCAATATTGACTGGGGTGTTCCGGCACCTGCTCTTGAAGGAGTTGAAGGACTGACTATCTGGGTTTGGCCGGAATCATTGTGGGCTCCTGTTTCATTTACCAGAACCGTTCTTGAAATGCGAGACAAGGGACAGGAGAGCTGGAAGGACTGGTGGTGTTCCAGGGATGCGCAGGTTTATCAATTTATCGGCGAAGACAATATCTACTTTTATGGGCCTGCGGAAATGGCAATGTTCATGGGCATGCAGGGAACAGAACCTTCCGCGGATGTGCCGCCGGGCGAACTGCAGCTTCCTGAGCTGATTGTCAACAACCACATTCTTTTCCTCGACAAGAAAGCCAGCAGCAGCAGTGCTGTGAAACCGCCCATGGCAGGAGAACTTTTGGCTTATTATACATCGGAACAGTTGAGAGCACATTTCCTGGGCCTTGGACTTGGAATCAGGAGTGTCAGCTTCCAGCCAAAGGTTCTGAACCCAAAAGCAACGGAAAAAGACAGCGACCCCGTATTAAAAGAAGGGAATCTGCTTTCCAATGTTTTCAACCGGGCAGTGCGCTCGTGCTTTTATTCCGCGCAAAAATACAGCGACGGCAGAATTCCGGTAGGGAATATCAGTGAGGATGTTTTGAAGGAAGCGAATAAAGTAATCCTTGAATTTGAACGCCTGATCGTTAAATACGAGTTCCACCAGGTAATGAATCTGATGGATACCTATATCAGAAACATCAACAAGGCCTGGTCAAAAAACATGAAGCAGGCGGAAGAAAGCGGGGAGGCAGAACAGATCCAACAAGTCCTGAGGGATACTTTCCACATGGTCCGTACGGCGGCAGTCCTGATGCATCCGATTGCACCGGAGGGAACGGAAATGATACGCGAATACCTGCAGATGGACGAGATATTCTGGAGTTGGGAGAAGATCTTTGAGCCGGTTTATGCCTTCATGAAAGACCCCGCAGAGCACCGGCTGAAATTTCTGGAACCCAGGGTGGACTTCTTTGGGAAGCATCCAAGCCAGTTGAAACAGGATGAATGATTGATATGTAAATGTTATGTAAAGGATGGGTGAAGATTCGATAAAGGGGCAATAATTATATTGATTAATCGGATTATTTTTTGTATAATCGTCCTTATTATATAGTGGGACGACAGGGAGGATTGATATGGGAAAGGCTTTGATTATAGGTGCCGGAGGGGTTGCCAGTGTTGTGATCCACAAATGCTGCCAAAAACCCGATGTTTTTGAAGAAATCTGTATAGCAAGCAGGACGTTGTCCAAATGTGACGCTATCAAAAATAAATTAGCCGGTGGGAAGACGAAAATCCATACCGCACAGGTTGATGCCGACAATGTTGACATGCTGACAGACCTTATCAGGAGCTTTGCGCCGGATATCGTCATCAACGTTGCACTGCCCTATCAGGACCTGTCGATTATGGACGCATGCCTTGCTACAGGCGTACATTATATGGATACTGCCAACTACGAACCTCCGGAAATTCCGAAGTTCGAGTATAAATGGCAGTGGGATTACAGGGAAAGATTTTCAAAAGCACATATCATGGCGCTGCTGGGAAGCGGTTTCGATCCGGGAGTGACAAGCGTTTTCTGTGCCTATGCCCAGAAGCATTATTTTGACGAAATCCATACCATTGACATCCTGGACGCCAATGCAGGGGATCACGGATATCCCTTTGCGACAAATTTCAACCCGGAAATCAATATTCGGGAAATATCCGCCAACGGCAGCTATTATGAAAACGGCAGATATAAGGAAACCGAGCCGCTTGCAGTCAAGAGGGTCTACGACTTTCCGGAGATCGGCCCGAAAAACATCTATCTGCTGCACCATGAAGAAATCGAGTCACTGGCTGTCAACATAAAAGGTGTGAAGAGGATCAGGTTCTGGATGACGTTTTCCGACAACTATATCACTCACCTGAAAGTGCTTCAGAATGTAGGAATGACGTCTATCGAGCCGATCGAATTCGAGGGAAGCCAGGTCATACCGCTGCATTTCCTGAAGGCTGTGCTGCCGGACCCTGCATCACTTGGACCGAGGACAAAAGGCAAGACGAACATCGGCTGTATCATCCAGGGATTGAAGGATGGAAAGCCAAGGACCTATTATGTCTATAATGTGTGCGACCACCAGGAATGCTATGCCGAGGTCGGTTCGCAGGCCATCTCCTATACGACGGGAGTACCTGCGATGATTGGCGCGATGATGATTCTGAAGGGGATCTGGAAAAAGCATGGCGTTTATAATGTTGAAGAATTTGATCCGGACCCGTTCATGGAGGCGTTGAATAAATACGGTCTCCCATGGAAGGAAAGCTTTGCTCCGGCACTGGTGGACTAAAAGTATGAGCTATGCTGAATGAATGTGCCGGTTACACAAGTTGCTGACTTAATCAGAACGGTCAATTAGAATGGCAGGTTTTGATCCGGAAGCAAACTGGTTAGTAGTCAACCAACCGGTTTACATGGTTGTAAAGATAGTCACAGGTGCAGATGCAAAGGTGGATGGAGATATCGATGTTCAGGCAGTCAGAGGTGCAGATGCAAAGTCAGTCAGAGGTATGGCTTTAAACTTGGATAGGGGTATAAATAACAGTGAATAGGAAGTTGGATTTCGACGCATTGCCGACACCGTGTTATATCATTGATGAAAGACTTTTGATAAAGAATCTAGAAATACTGCAGTCTGTCCAGGACAGGACGGACTGCAGTATTCTTCTTGCGCAAAAAGGATTTTCCATGTTTTCGGTTTATCCCTTGATTGGCAAATATCTGAAGGGTGTTACGTCTAGCTCGCTTTTCGAGGCCAGGCTCGGCTTCGAGGAAATGAGGAAGGAGGTACATGTCTATGCGCCTGCCTATATCGGGGAGGAGTTTGACGAATTGCTGAAATACAGCGATCATATTGTATTCAACTCTTTCGATCAATGGAATAATTACAAAAGCAGAGTGAAAGCCTTCTCTTCAAAGAAAATTGAGTGCGGCATGCGTGTAAATCCCGAATACTCAGAAATCGAGACGCCTATTTACAATCCATGCTACACCAACTCCCGGCTTGGGGTGACACTGGCCAATTTCAGACCTGATGAACTGGATGGCATTGACGGTTTGCACTTCCATACAATGTGCGAGCAGAATTCAGATACGCTTGAACGTACGGTCAAAGTAGTCGATGAGAAATTCGGCCGGTATATCAGAAGGATGAAGTGGTTGAACATGGGCGGCGGTCATCATATCACCAGACCGGATTATGACATGGAGGCACTGATCCGTTCCATCCTGTATTTCAAGGATAAATACGGTGTAAAGGTCTATCTGGAACCAGGCGAGGCCATCGCACTCAATACGGGTTTCCTGGTATCAAGTGTGCTCGATGTCGTGGACAACGGGATGAAAATTGCCATCCTGGATGCGTCCGCCGCATGCCACATGCCCGATGTGCTCGAGATGCCCTACAGGCCGAACATCATCGACGCCGGCAAGCCTGACGAATACGGCTTCACCTACAGGCTTGGCGGAAACACCTGCCTGGCCGGAGATGTTATCGGAGACTATTCCTTCAGAAAGCCTCTGAAAGCAGGGGACAGGCTGGTATTCTGCGACATGGCGCATTATACCATGGTTAAAAACAATACGTTCAACGGGGTAAATCTGCCTTCCATTGCACTGTACAATGAGACGGATGGGATCAGGGTCGTTAAAGGCTTCGGATATGAGGATTTTAAGGCGCGATTATCCTGATGAATAAAGATCTGCATTTTATGGAAGATGCATTAAGAACTAGGGAAATAGCCGGGTAGCGATTATATGAATTGGAGATGCAACCCGATGAAAAGGTCCGATAAAGAAGCCAGGGGATAAACGTTTCTTAATAATGGAATTTGCATATTTTGAAAAATGTACCGCAAGCCAGGATAAATACTGGACTTGCGGTTTTTATGCAATGAGGGTGAGTTTCGCTGTATTAAGTTTCTATAATACAGTAGATGTAAACCGGATATCCAGAACGGGGATTTTTCAGTTATGGATATACAGCGTCCCTGTTCTTTACATGTATTTATTGGGAAATAGTTCAATGGGATTATCGAAAAAAGTAATAATTTATAACATTTTTCAGAATTTATTTGTATTTTACTTTTTGTGAAAACGAATATAATTAAAGGTACCGGGCTAGCCTTTTGCAGAGATATAACTTGCGCAGGTCATATCTTCAAATACTAATTAAAACAGGAAATAGGAGGATGACTATGAAAAAGTTTTTAAAAGGTGCATTTGCAGTTACAATGGCTGCTGTTTTAGGCATCAGTGCAATGGGTTGCGGAAGCAATACAGGAAGCTCATCCAATAATAGTACAAGTCAATCTGCAAACTCCGCTTCGACAGATTCTGCTCAAAAAAAGGTGTCTCTTGTTTTTGCAACGAACTGGGGGGAAGGGGACTCCAAGTATACTTATTTTCAGCCGAAATTTGAGGAATTCCAAAAAGCGAATGCAGATTCCATGGAAGTCAGTCTTGAAACATATAGTACTGAAGATTACAAGACCAAGATAAAAACGCAGACTGCCTCCGGGAACCTGCCGGATGCATTCACCTATTGGGGCGGAGCTATGATGAATGCCATGGTAAATGCAGGACTGCTCCTGGATGTGGATGAATATTTTAAGGCGAGTCCGGCAGTGAAAAGGGAAAACTTTGAAGATTCCTCCTTCAGTTATTATACGGCTGCAGACGGAAAATCATACGGTGTTCCCATCGAATCCACCAGAGGAATCTTTTTGGCAAACACCGAATTGTTTAAAAAATATAATCTCCAGGTTCCTAAAACCTATGATGAATTGAAAAACGTATCCAAGGTATTCAATGAAAATGGAATTATTCCCATCGCCATGGCAAGCAATGGCGGAACACCTTCCGAATTCTTTTTCAGCGAATTGTATAACCAGTATAATGGTGCCGCCGATGAAATCAAGAACCTGACGGCATCCAGGAAGTTCAATACCGCCAATGCAGTGAAGGTTGCAAAAAATATTGTGGATATGATAAAAAACAACATGTTTCCGAAGGATACGGTTGCCAACGGTGGCTGGGGACCTTGCCTGCAGCTCTACACGGACAAAAAGGCAGCCATGACCTATACCTATCCGTGGATGTTTGAATCCATTCCGGAAGAGATACAGAAAATCAGTGAGATTGTTCCTGTTCCAAAGCTGCCGGATGCAGACATTGATCCGGCAACGATCATGTCCGGCTTCACCGTTTACGGGTTCGAAATCAGCAAGGAAGCATTTGTAAATGCCGACAAGCACGATGCAATGGTTAAACTGTGTGACTTCCTCGCATCCGACGACCTGTCCGCCAATCTGACCAAGAGCGGCATGATCCCGGCAAAGAAAATCAATATCGATATGAACGGGCAAAAACTGATCTTCCAGAATATGATAAAATACGCAGAAGGTAAGAAGCTGATCCAGGTCCATTTTTCAACCATGCCCAGTCAGGATGCTCTAAGCATGCTGGACAGCAGTCTGGATGAGCTGTTTATCAATGCGCTTGCACCCCAGGAATTTGTTGACAAAATACAGGCGACTTTGGACAAAAACTAAGGGGTTGATGCCTTTGGACAACATGTACGGAATTTTCACCTGATCTTAGAAAAATCAACAGGCTGTCTCAGGAACCGGTGTGCATAGCTTCAAAACAGACGGATGCCGACGGGTACAATGCATGAGACAGCCTTCTTTTACAGGAAGGGATCTTCATGAACGAAAAACGAAATAAACTGGCAATATCGGTTTTATTCATAGCGCCGGTATTCCTTATCTATACCGTATTCCTGTTTGTCCCTCTGATCCAGAGCAGCTATTACAGCCTGACAAAATGGAATGGTGTGTCAGGGAGAACCTATATCGGCTTCGAAAATTATAAGGACCTGGCAGCAAACGGCGATTATTGGATTACCTTTTTAAATACGATGAAATTAACGGTAATTTCTCTGATCGTACAAATATGTTTTGGCCTTTTACTGGCATACCTTTTGTATAGCGGGACAAGGGGGATGAAAATATTCAGAACCGTCCTGTTCCTGCCTGTAGTTATTGCTCCCGCGGCGATCGGCCTTATGTTTTCTCTGTTTTACAACAGCCAGATCGGCATATTTAACAAAATACTCTCTGGTGCTGGTCTGGCAATGCTGCAGACAAATTGGCTCTCAAATCCCAAAACCTTGCTTTATGCCGTTATGGCACCACAAGTATGGCAGTATATCGGGCTTTACGTTACAATCTTTCTGGGAGCGCTGCAGACAATTCCGGAGGAACTGCTGGAAAGTGCCCAGATTGACGGGGCCGGAAAAACCAGAACTTTTTTTAGCTTGATCCTGCCCCAGCTGTCCGGCTTTATGAATATCTGCGTCATATTATGTATAACAGGTTCCTTGAAAGCCTTTGACCACTCCTGGGTCATGACCGGAGGCGGCCCCGGTGTCCGCTCGGCCTATCTGGGAGTGCTCATGTATAAGACGGCATTTGTGAACTCCGACTTTGGCATGGGCAGTGCTATCACAATATCAATCGTCGTAATTTCACTTTTTATTACTGTTTTGTTTAATAAACTGGCTGCAGCGGATAAAGGAGAAATGTAGGAGGCAATGATGCATAACTTTTCTGAAAAGCTGCTGATATACAAGCTGGAAGCAGCAGCAAAATATCTGTTCCTGATACTCATGTCGGTGATTGCTCTATATCCTTTTATCTGGGTGGTGCTATCCTCGCTTAAAGATAATAATGAAATCTACGGAAATTCCTTCGGACTGCCTCGTGTTTTCCAATGGAGCAATTACCTGGAGGCCTGGAAGGGGGCAAATGTAGGAAAATCTTTCTTTAACAGTTTTTTCGTCTGTATGGTTACGGTCGTGCTCCTGTCCCTGATTTCCTCCATGGGGAGTTATGTACTTGCCAGGCTTATCCGAAGCCGGGTATTGTCCACGTATTTTCTGCTGGGGCTCATGATCCCCATCCATGCACTGCTGATCCCGTCTGTTTTGATATTTAAGGGGATACACCTCCAGGACAATCTGGTAAACCTGATTATTCTGTATACTACGGTCAATATCTCCTTCAGTATGTTCATTATGAACGGTTTCCTGAAGGGTATCCCCAGGGAGTTGGATGAAGCGGCAACCATTGATGGGTGCGGAAAGGGAAGACTTTTTTTCCAAATACTGCTGCCCATCGCAAAGCCCGGAATTGCCACGGTTGCGACCCTGGCATTCCTGAACAGCTGGAATGACCTGCTGCTGGGGCTTGTCATGATTTCTACTCCGTCAAAAAGAACACTGTCCATCGCAATCTCTGTGCTCAAGGGAGCCTATATGACAAGGTACGGCCTGCTTTGTGCGGGATTTGTCATTTCCATTGCACCGGTGGTTATCATGTATCTTCTGTTTCAGAAACAGGTCATTTCCGGCATGACGGCAGGAGCGGTCAAGGGTTAATTGCGGCATAAGACTGCAGACGGCTTCGACGGGTTAATGGCAACAAAAAGATTATTGGTTGAGCCCTGTTGGCGATTAGGAGGAGTTTATGATTCGGTTTACAGAAACGGGAATTAGGATACATGGCAGGGAGAAACCGTTGTACAGCGGTTCGGTGCATTACTGGAGAATGAAAAGAGAGAACTGGAATAAGGTATTGGACCATATCTGCCATATGGGCTTTGAAATTATAGAAACCTATATTCCATGGTCGGTCCATGAACATGAGGAAGGAAGGTTTGACTTCGGTGAAATAGAAAAAAACAAGGATCTCGACGGCTTTTTGACCTTGTGCAAAGAAAAAGGACTGTATGTGATCGTCCGTCCGGGTCCCCATATTAACGCGGAAATGACGTTGTTCGGATATCCGGAGTGGATTTTGATGGATGAGGAAATTCAGGCGAAAAATCCATGGGGGACCACCGTGGTTTACCCTTTTGTGACAAAACAGTTTCCCATCCCCTCCTATGCAAGTGAGAAACTATACCGTAAGGCGGAGGGATATTTCATGCGGCTTCAGCCGGTATTAAAAAAGCATGCCGGTGAGAACGGATGCATCCTCCTGATCCAGGCGGATAACGAGACCTGCAACTTCTTCCGGGACAGACCCTATATCATGGATTATTCGGAAGCCTCCATTTCCCTCTACCACTTGTTTCTGGAAGACAGATACAAGGAGCTCGGAGCGCTGAACACACTGTACCGCAGTTCATACGGGAGCTTTGAGGACATTCCGGCCCCCCGGGGATTCGCGGGGAAGGAAAAGGAAGATTTGCCCTATTATTTTGATTGGGTGGAATATAAGGAATACCAGATTTTATATTCTCTGAAAAAAATGCTGGACATTATAGGAAAGCTGGAGCTGGGGATACCGGTTTTTCATAATTGCGCGTACCAGGATTATACACCCGTCTCCGTCCGGAGGGATGAAGAAATTGACGGGCTGGAGGTGGCGGGAATGGATGCCTATCCCGAGCCCGGAGACACCCGGATGCTTCGCCGGCGCATCCGATATCTGGCAGGCAGCAGCAGGCTCCCCTATGTGCCGGAATTCGGCTCGGGCTCCTGGTTTGACAGAGAAGTCCTTCTCACCGCGGAGGAGGAGGAATTTGGCTATTTGTATGCTTTGATGAATGGCCTGAAGGCTGTTAACTTCTACATGCTGGCGGAGCGTGACCGTTGGACCGGCTGTCCTGTGACAAATGACGGGCGGGTCCGCAGGGCGTACTATGAGATGTTTCAATCCCTTATGAAAATGATGAAGGAAAACGAAATCCGTCGATTTCAGCGGAAGCCTCGGATACTGGTGCTCAGAGATTATGACATGGGACGGTTCAGGGCATTGTATTCCCTTATGGACCCGAATACGCTGTCCTCCAACTGCTTCATCCAGGGCCCGGATATCCCGCAGGAGTTATTTGTTCCGGAGGTTGCGCCGGAGATGGAGCTGGAGGATCAACCGGGGAATTATTTCGATGAGGTGTGGGTGGAAAAAATTACGGAGGTATTGGACCTGAACCACTGTGAGTATAACTTTTCGGACCGGTATTTGCCTGCGGAAAAATGGACGGAATATGATGCGGTTATCGCCTCAGCCTACAGTTTTATGGATTCCGGGATGCAAAAACAGCTTGTGGAGTTTTCAAAAATTAAAGGGAAAAAGCTGGTCATCGGGCCTGCAATCCCATATCTGGACAGGAACTTCCAGAAGTGTGGCATTCTTGCAGCAGGCATAAACGCTGACGGCAGCGGTCCGATACAGGTAGTCCGTGATCCGGATACCTTTGATGCCGGGCAGTTGAGGAGCGGAAATCAATATACATGTACAAATCCCAGCATTGAAATATCGATACATAGAGATCCCGGGGCGGATGGCCGACATTTGCTGTATTTGGCCAACAGGGCTGCAACGGCGGAAAAGGCTGAATTGTTTTATGAAGGGACGTTTACATTCACTAAGGTATGGAAAGGCGCAGGATATGCTAAGGACGGCAGTTTTGCAGTCATTATGGGAGCACATACTGTGCAGATCTGGAGGGTGGAAAGGGAGGAGAGCGTGAATGATTGATGCCGGTGTGATCGTAGAGTACTTGAAACCGGAGATATGGACCAACCTTGGAGTTGTCGTCGCTCCGCTGACAGGCAGCGGAAAAGTCCTTCATATCCTGCAAATGGAAGATGGGTCCTGCAAAGCAATTTGTTCAGGACGGCAATTTTTGGATCAGGACTGTTCCATTGACGGGAATGGTGTAAACGTCAATCTTATATTTGAGAAGTATTGTGATATAATTGAAATAAGGGTGTATACGATTTCCGGACTGATGTCCTACTACAGGGAAATCCAGAAGCAGCCGGTCTATAAACGGGAAATTGATGAATATTTGATCAGTTTGTATCGCTCCCAGGAAAATTCAGAGGGAATAAAGGTATATAAAAGAAATCCCAATGCGCCCCGATGCAGGTTGGAAATTCTTGCAGCTCTTTTTGACAGACAGGTTTCCCAGGAGAGCGTGGTGGTATTTGTATGGCTGACAGACAGGAACAAGCTGTTTTTCAACAGCATTCTGGAGTTTTCCGGCAGAAGGCTGAAGCGTATATCCACATCCGACCGGTATGAAGAGGCGGAAGAAAAGTATGAGGTCATAATGGAACGGATACGGGAGGAGTTCCGGTGTATGGTGGTCCCAGTCAGGATGGAGCTGGACGAATATATTGCAAGAGTTAAACAGTTGAATGGCAGCAGACTTTAATACATGAAGAGTTGAGAGGCATGACAATGGGTTTGTGGAATAGGGTTGGAAAAAATAGTACGGGTGCCAAAAACCGTATATCACTCCGGTTTCGCTTTACCGGAGCGATGATTTTAATGACCCTGCTTCCCGGCTTGCTCTTAACCCTGATTTATTTTGGAAATATAAAGGAATTTTACAAAGATAAAATCGAAGTATACCAGTTGAATACGATGGATATGATGAAATCGAAGATGGAGTATATCGTCAATCAGGGCAAAATAGCCTCGGATCAGGTATTGGGGCTGACTGTCAATTCCTCCATATTCGGGAGCTACAAAGAGATGAATTCCTATCAGAAACTGGTGTTGTACCGGAATGTAAATTCGCTGCTGTCCAATATTCGAGTATCCAATGACTCCATTGACAATATTTACATGATCGGATTTGATGAAAATTACTATACCTCCAATCCGGGCTGGAACAGGGAGGAATTCCTGAAAAACAGCCGGATCACGGCCAACAGCAGCAGGAATAAGGGGTACCTGATTACTGTTCCCACCCATGCAGCAGCCTACAAATATTCCAGTCCCGGTTCGGGAACTCCTCTGGTGGTCAGTCTGGTCAGCTTTTTAAACCGCAGCGAGGATAACCG
>JAEWQC010000105.1 GCA_023399355.1 Bacillota bacterium
GTCCTGTCTCAGGAAGAGCTTTGACTTTGCCATACAGTCCTGTTATTTTTACGAGGAAGCTGCCGGCCTCTTCTCTTATCATAGTGCTGGATGGATATTTCGCAATAACTTTGCCTTCAGACACATCAAAAATTTCAATCTTCCTGCCTTCACCAGTTATTCTTGTTGAGGATAAAAAGGCTTTTACACTGACTTTGTTATTGCTGTCAAGGATACTGCCAAACAGGAGGATTGATAAAATAAACACTGTAAAGCAAAGTGTAAGCCGGATTGCATTTCTGCCTAGCTTGATCACAATCATAAAATCACCCTTTACTATATATGAAATGCATAGGACGATATGCATGAGAATGATTGTTTTAACAATATTGTCATACCATGGAACTGTTTTGAAATAAGCACAGTTAATGACCTTGAGCATGAGCTGGCGGGAAGTCTGTTTCTTCATTCTGCCGGCAATAAAAAGCACAAAAAAGTTCAAAAAGAGCAAAAAAAAAGCCAAAAAAAGTGCCAAAAAAAAACAATGGCGATCTGGGTTACAATATACTTGACAAGTTATGTTCCGTACTGTATTATATAACATGCGCCGGTTCGCAGGAGCCGGTACAACTGAATGATATGGAGGGGTTCCCGAGCGGCCAAAGGGGGCAGACTGTAAATCTGTTGTCAGTGACTTCGATGGTTCGAATCCATCCCCCTCCACCAAAAAAATGCCAAAAGCCCTTGTGAATCAAGGGCTTTTGGCATTTCAGAAAGAAAAGCAGTGAAGATATTTACGAAAATCGGCACTGCTTTTCTTTTATCAATATAAAAATGGATTTACCGGCTGCATTACATCGTACAGTCTGATCACAAGATCCTGATACAGTTGATGGAATGCGGCGACTGGTTTTTTGCTTTTTATCTTGGTATAAAGTTTTTACTTGTAAATCACTTTTTTGTAAAGGAAGAAGTTCCATGTCACCACAGCGGCTATGGCGAATACCTTTGCGATCAGGTAATGCAATGAAAGCCTGGAGGTCAGCAGATACATGATGAGATCCGATGCGCCCAGGTTGAATACAAAAAGCACCAGATACATGGGGAGCTGTTTTTTCAGGCTTGCTGTCGATTTAAAGGACCATTTCCTGTTCATCAGGTAATTGAACCAGAATACGATGGTAAGAGCAATCGAATTGGCGGTGACGATTGAAAAATTAAAGATATCCCTGCAAAGAATAATCAGTGAAAATTCTATCGCTGCACTGCTAAAGCCGGTAATCAGGTACCGTATCACCTGCCCGGTCAATTCAGGTGTAAGAAACCGTGCGAGGATTTTGTTTTTACTGAGTACTGCATAAATGCTATTTATCATATGCCCCCAAAAATGCAGGGGTACCCCCCTGCATTTCGAACTGTGAATTTCTATTTCCCGATCAGAGGAGTAATGCTGCTTCCAATATCTTTTTCATTTTTTGGTTTTTCTACATTGTCGTAAAGCGACCAGGTTTCGATGTGTTCGGCGGTCTCGCCGTTGCCGAGGAGTACGAGCGGACTGAGGCTCTCCATCTCCAGGAACCTCTCGTTTGTATAGGTCTCATAAGAGCAGTTGTTGTCGGGGTATTCCATGTCTCCGTCCTCTTCGTATTGTTTTACGAAAAGGTGGCCATGATTGGCGTAAGCTGCCCAGCCGGCTTCGTTGGAAAGCCCTATTTTGAACGCGCTGGTTGCTTTCTTATCCTGTGAGAGCAGGATGTAGCTTTCCCCCCAGTGTACTCTCTTGTCATTGAGCTTTGTATAGGGCCAGAGCGACATGTTGCCATTTGCCAGAAGACCTGTTTCAGTGGTGTTCAACGGGATAATCTCCGTTCCTCCGGGTGCCATCATGGTAATACTCCAGAGAGCCAGTTCGATGTCCCAGGGCCCTTCATTCGTAAGTCTGTGCAGAAGAGATACTCTGGAGGAATCCGGCGTCAGCGATATCTCTATTTCTTTTCTTAGTTGTGTTGCCGGCTCAACATCCTGTGTCAGAACGACTCCGTATTTCTTCTTTTTCCATGCGACCTTGCTGTTGTCGGGGCTATAGGTGCGTACCGGATGTTCGGGACTGTGCCAGAGTCTGTGCCCGCCGAAGAACATATATTGATCTCCGCCGGTCATTCCGATATCATCGGGGAATTCAACCAGTTCATTTTCACTGCCTGCAAAGCCGAATCTGATAATGCGAGGGCCGACATCAGTAGTTGCTATCAGCTCCACAATTCCGTTGGAGATTTCAAGGCAATTTTTCCAACCCTTATATTCTACTTTTTTTATAGTCACTTCGCTCATAGGGAATCCTCCATTTTTCTAGTAGTATTTTCTTTTTATTATATTAAATGCACAACGTAATCACAATACATACTATGATAACAGAGTAATTTTTTTCCTGCGGCTTATATTCAATATAGGTTATCGGTATTGCCAGAAAGAAATTTTATGTTATAATATTTATAAGTTTGCAGGATTGGATGTGGCAGGTTGCAAAAATGAGGTTCACAAAGATGCACGGGCTGGGCAATGATTACATCTATATCAATTGCCTGAAGGAATGTCCGAATGATCTTCCGGATCTTGCAAAACGCTTCAGTGACAGGCATTTCGGTATTGGCTCGGACGGCCTGGTGCTGATTCTGCAGTCGAAGATTGCCGATTTCAGAATGAGAATGTTCAACCCGGATGGCTCGGAAGCTGAGATGTGCGGTAATGCTATAAGATGTGTTGGAAAATACATATATGACAATGGGCTTACGGACAGAATGAGAATCTCAGTGGAGACTCTTGCCGGTATCAGGATACTGGATCTCCTGGCAGAAAACGGCAAGGTGCTGCTCGTAAGAGTAGATATGGGCGAACCGGTTACAAGACCTGGGAATATACCGGTCAACAGTACAAAGGACATATTCATATCCGAACCGGTAACAGTTAAGGGCAGGGCGTTCCGTGTCACCTGTGTTTCCATGGGAAACCCTCACGCTGTCTCTTATATAGAGGATGTATCCGTCTTCCCGCTCGAAGTATTCGGGCCTGCAATGGAGGCCAGTGAACTCTATCCCAGGAGAATCAACAGTGAGTTTGTTGAGATCATTGACAGAAAGACGATAAAGATGAGGGTATGGGAAAGAGGAGCAGGAGAGACGCTGGCATGCGGCACCGGAGCTTGTGCAGCGGCAGTAGCCTCTGTTTTAAACGGTTTGTGTGACAGGAAAGTGACAGTAAAGCTGCCCGGCGGCGATCTGACGGTTGAATGGGACGAGAGCGACAGACATGTTTACATGACCGGACCGGCAGTAAAAGTATTTGAAGGAGTAACTGAAGACTAATATTCGCAGGCGATACACAATTATTTTGAAGGATTTCCTGCATGTATAGACAATACGATGAAATAAAAAGGAGATGGATTATGGCTTTCATTAACGAAAATTACATGAGACTGCCCGGCAATTATCTTTTCGCCGAGGTTGCAAAGAGAAGAGACGCTTATATAAAGGCTCATCCAAATGCAGATATCATCCGGTTGGGTATTGGAGATGTAACCAGACCGCTGCAGCCTGAAATCATCAAAAGTCTGCATAACGCAGTGGATGAGATGGGTGACGAGAAAACTTTCAAAGGATACGGTCCGGATGGGTATGGGTACGAGTTTCTGATCAACGCAATCATCAATAATGATTATAAATCCAGAGGTGTTTCCATCGCAACGGATGAAGTCTTTGTCAGTGATGGTGCAAAGAGTGATACTGCGAACATTCAGGAGATATTTGGAGCGGATAACGTGATAGCCCTAACCGATCCTGTCTATCCCGTTTATCTGGACAGTAACGTAATGGCAGGCAGAACGGGTACCTACGACGCCGAAAAAGGAAAGTTCAGCAAGGTTGTTTATATGCCCTGCACAGCGGAGAATAATTTTTCCCCCGAACTTCCCAAGGCGAAAGTGGATATGATATACCTTTGCTTCCCCAATAATCCGACAGGAACGACATTGTCAAAAACTCAGCTCAAAAAATGGGTCGATTATGCAAAGGCCAACAAGTGCGTTATTCTGTATGACTCCGCATATGAGGCTTATATCAGCGAAGAAGATGTCCCTCACAGTATTTATGAGATTGAGGGGGCGAAAGAGGTAGCCATCGAGTTCAGAAGCTTTTCGAAGACCGCAGGATTTACCGGAACCAGATGCGCATACACGGTGATACCCAAGACCCTTATGGCGGAGGATTCAAAAGGGGAACAGATATCCCTGAACAAACTCTGGTACAGAAGGCAGACCACCAAGTTCAACGGTACGGCCTATATTATACAGAAAGCGGCTGAAGCGGTTTTCAGTGAAGAAGGAAAGAAACAGGTCAAGGCAGTAATCAACTACTACATGACCAATGCGTCAATCATCCGTAAAGGCCTGCTCGATTTGGGCATTGAGGTGTTCGGTGGCGTCAATGCACCTTATATATGGCTAAAGACTCCAAACAACATGGATTCCTGGACATTTTTTGACAAGCTGCTGGAGGAAGCGAACATTCTCGGAACTCCCGGTTCCGGCTTCGGACCAAGCGGACAGGGGTACTTCAGGCTGACTTCCTTTGGAAGCAGGGAGAATACGGAAAGAGCGCTTGAAAGATTTAAAACAAGACTGAAAATTTAATTTTTACTCCCCGTATAAATGGCAAAAACCCAGGCGATTCGCATCCCTGGGTTTTTGCATGCTCCGGGACTTTGTATTAAAAGATTTCGGGGACATATACTAAGAGGCAGTTGAGGTGCCAATATGAGAACGATGAAATACATGTTCACATTGTGTGTTATCCTGCTGCTTGCCATGTTTTCAAACGGAGTCTATGTTCTTGTGCATTCAAAGGATGCAAAGCCGGGGAAGGAACCTGTTCCCATTTCATATTATCAGAGTGAAGACCCGACCTGGAGCAGTATGGAGTACTCGGAGAGCAGAACCGGTAAGGAGATGCCTGTTAATATGATTGTTCTTGGTCTGGATGAGGATGAGACACGCAGTGATGTTATTCTTCTGTTCAACTTTGAACCCGGCATATCCAGACTGAATATCCTTTCCATCGCAAGGGATACCCTGGTCAAAACAGACGGCAGATACTACAAGATAAACGCGCTGTATTCCAAAGGCGGGGAAGTGCTGCTGGCAAACAAGGTTTCTGAAATAACAGGATTGCCTGTCCACTATTATGTCACAATGAATTTTAAAGGCTTCAGAAAAATAATCGATACGCTGGGCGGCATTCAGTTTAATGTACCTTTTCGGATGAACTATGATGACCCGACACAGAAACTGCATATCCACCTTAAAAAAGGCATGCAGCTGCTGAACGGAAAGAAGTCGGAACAGCTTGTGAGGTACAGGAAGGGCAACTACAAGGGACAGGGTTACACAGATGGAGATATCGGAAGAATCAAAATGCAGCAGGATTTCATTAAAGCCCTGATCAGTCAGAAACTTCATTTCGGGTATCTGTCAAGAACCGATGATCTTTTCAATATCCTGCAAAAGTACGTTAAAACAAATGTAACCATTTCCGATATCAGCCGATACTTGGGTAGCATCGGAAAAATAAAGGGGGATGAAATAAATACACAGACCCTTCCCGGATATAGTAAGATGATAGAGGGGGCGTGGTATTTCATTCATGACCAGGATGAAACCGAAAATATAATAAGCGGCGGATTTTACAAATAGTCTGATGAAGGCGGCTCAGCTCTTCTGCAGTGTTTTTGGCAGCAGAACCTTGAAGGTGCTGCCTGCTCCCGGTGCGCTGCTTACCTGAATGGATCCCTTGTGTTCCCTTACGATCCATTCTGCAATAGATAGTCCCAGCCCTGTTCCGCCGATGTCTCTGGAACGGGCTTTATCCACCCTGTAAAACCTGTCGAAAATCTTATCCAAATGTTCGCTTTCAATCCCGACCCCTGTATCCGAAACGACCAGTTCGACATGGCTGTCGCGCTGCTTCAGGCTTACCTCGGCTTTTCCGCCCTTCGAAGTATATTTAATGGCGTTATCCAGCAGAATTACCGTAAGCTGCTTTATCCTGTCCGCATCTCCCAGGAATTCAATATCCCGTTCCAGGTTCATTTCCAATTGTATGCCTTTCTTTGCGGCCACAGGCTCAAATGAACCAATGACCTCACGTATAACCTCGTACAGCGGGAAGAGGGTCTTTTCAAGCATTTGCTGATTGGAGTCCGCCCTGGCCAGGAATAAAAGGTCGGTAACCAGCTTGGTCATACGCCTGTTTTCGATTTGGACATTCTCCAGCCATTTGGATTGGCTATCGATGGTTTCTTCCCTGTTTCCCAGGACCAATTCCAGATTTGTCTGCATGACAGCCAATGGAGACCTTAGTTCATGGGAGGCATCGGCAACAAAGTTCTGCTGCCTTTCCCAGGATTTTTTTATTGGAATCAGTGCTCTGCCTGCAAGAAAAAGGCTGGAAACAAATACGATCAGAATTCCGGACAGACCGACCAGCAGGAGTATCGCAGCAAGTCTTGCAAGGGTATCCCGATCCTGCTGGATGTTCATGAAGAAAATGGTCATTTCCGGCAGATCTTTAGGAGCACTTTTATAAAAGCGGTAGGGTACTGATTCAAGCTTTATTACGCCCATGCTTCTTTTGTTTTCCAGTGCATCATTGATGAGTGTGTTCATATCGGACTCTGTCAGGGGGATATCGGCAGATGTCGATATCAATTCGTTTACATAGTCATATCTTACATAAAAACTGTTGCCCCAGGCTCTGGAAGGAAGCGGAATAATCGTATGACGCTGTGCTTTTATGCGCATATCACCGGCCATTGCATGCAATTGCTGTTCCGACTGCCTGTCGGTGTTCTGCTTCATCAGGATATAGATACCTGAAAGGAAGAGCAGAAGAATGACACCGACAACAGCAATATTTATTAAGGTCAGCTTCCATCTTACTTGCTTAAACATCATCTATCTCCTTGAGGCAGTAACCGATTCCACGGATTGTTTCAATCCTTATTCCTGCAGGAAGCGGCTCGAGCTTCTTTCTGAGATAATAAATGTATATCTCGACATTATTCATGTCAACTTCGCAGCCAAGTCCCCATACCCGATCCAGGATCTGTTCTCTTGTGATGACCTGGCTTTTGTTTCTCAAAAACAATTCCAGCAACTGAGTTTCCTTTGTTGTGAGCTTTACCAGCAACTCACCGCACTCCACCTCTCCCCGCATCGGATGCAATATCAGCGAAGCAGCCTGAAGGCTTTCACCCTGGATGATCTCGGTCCGCCGACGTCCAAGCGCCCTGATCCTGGCGAGCAGTTCATCCGTGGAAAACGGTTTGACCAGGTAGTCATCCGCACCGGCGTCAAGGCCTTCAACCCTGTCGGCGATGGTATCTTTCGCAGTAAGCATCAACACAGGCGTTTTGATGCCCTGCGTACGGAGATTTCTTAAAATTTGCACTCCCTCACGGCCGGGCAGCATTCTGTCGAGTATGACAACATCGTATATGCCCGTTTCAGCCAGATCCTGCCCGGTGACGCCGTCCAACGCGGTATCAACGGCATATCTGTTCTTTTTAAGAATATAGGATAAAGCCTCTGAAAGCCTTTCTTCATCCTCAACCAGTAAAATCCTCATATTTCTCCTTTATTCAAGGCAAAGCCCATGGAGCATAAAAACCTGTTTCTTCTATTTTATCTTACTTTCCTTTAAACTACATTAAAAAAATGATTCACACAATGTTAACATTTGAATCACTTATGCAAAAGTGATTTTAAGGAGATTCCAAGCTTGATATGTGAAAATGGAAAAAAGGCAAGCGTTTAAATAAAGGAGGTAAACAGATGAACATAGTAATTCCCGGAATAAACCGGAAACCATTCAGAAAGATAAAACCAATTAAAATTATTGCAATATGTCTTGTTATTGCCATATTAGTCGGTGGTGCGTACATAATTATCAAATGGAAAAGCAGTAAGGCAAGTACTCCGACAGTTCAAAGGACTTCCATGGTGGTGCGGGGCGAATTGATGGATAGTATAGCAGGTTCGGCTCCTATACAATCCTCCAACCGAAGTGAGCTTTCCCCGAAGGTAACAGCGACGCTTCAGAAAATAAACTGCAAGGAAGGCGATCAGGTAAAGGCAGGAGACGTGCTGTTCGTTCTTGATAATACAGATGCGCTTCTTACAATTGAAAATTCAAAAAACAATATTGCCCAGATGCAGCTGACTCTCGACAATACGGCAAAGAGTGTGAACGGTCTGGTGGTAAAGGCACCATACAGCGGGCAAATCACGAATATCAGTGTCAAGGAAGGCGATACCATAAATAAAGGCGGAGCAATCATGACAATTACCGATGTCTCAAAACTGGATGTCACGCTTGCATTTAGCGGAGACAAGGTGAAAGATCTTAAAATTGGTCAGACAGCTACCGTATACCTGCAGGATCTCATGCTTTCCGTTGACGGCAAAGTATCCTATAAAAGCAGCAAGCCTTATACAACGGCTTCCGGCGGAGAATTATACAATGTGGAACTGACAATCGATAATCCGGGATCCCTCACGGAAGGGATGAAAGCTACTGCTGAAATAAAAGCAGGCGGAACCACCCTTGAGAGCGTGCAAAGCGGATCTCTTGCATACATAAACAGCAAAGTCCTGCGCAGTGATGCAGGCGGTACGGTTACAAACCTTAAAGTAAGGGAAAATGAATTCGTTAATGCAGGCGATGTATTGATGCAGCTGGATAATGACGATTTGCTGCTTACCTCCTCCACAAATGACATGAAGATGGATAACCTCAAATCTCAACTGGACATCCAGCAGAAACAGCTTTCGTATTATACGATTACGGCACCGTTTGATGGAACAATCACCAAATTGGGTACTGCGAATGAGGGCGATACGGTGAAACAGGGAGAAGTGCTGGCGGTCGTATCGGATATGAACCATCTGGAATTTTCAGTAGATATAGATGAACTGGATATATCAAAGCTTGAAGTAGGCCAGCCCGTGAATATTGCATCCGAAGCATTGACCGACACAACTGAAACGCCGCTTACAGGTAAGGTGACAAAAATTGCAATGGAAGGCACGAGCTCGAATGGTGTCACTACATACCCGGTAACGGTCACGTTGGATGATGATGCGGCAAGCAAGCTGAAGACCGGAATGAATATAGATGCGGAAATCATTATCAGCAGTAAGTCGGATGTACTGATGGTACCGCTGGAGGCTGTCACAAAAATGGGCGGCAGGAGCTTTGTATATGTAAAAGGTACCGGCAATACGGAATCGAATGGCTCAAATAATCAAATGGGCCAGAACGGCAACTTCGGCCAGAACGGCCAAAGCGGCAACTTCAGCCAGAACGGCAACTACGGCCAGAACGGCAACTACGGCCAGAACGGCCAGGGTGGCAGCTTCAGAAGGCGTAATACTTCAGGATCGGCCATAGGGGGCAACTGGCCGCAGAACGGCGATAATACCACAGGATCGGCAATGAGGGGCAACTGGCCGCAGAACGGCGATAATACCTCGGGTTCTGCAATGAGGGGTAATTTCCCGCGGACCGGCAGCACATCACAGTCAGCCGTACAGGGAAGTTTCGCCAGAGCCAGGAGAGGAAACAGCAATACGTATTATAACGGTGCAACAATGGTAGAGGTTGAGACCGGTATCAGCAACGATTCATACATAGAGATTACCGGCGGCCTGACCGAAGGACAGGAAGTCGTTCTTCCCAAACAGAGTGTAAGCTCAGGCACCAGTACCGGAACCAATACGGCAAACCGCTTTGGCGGCGGAGGAATGATGGGTGGCGGAGGCTTTATAGGCGGAGCGGCAAATCAAGGGGGGGCAGCCAGACGTGGAAATTAACCGGGAAGTGGTTATAATGATAAAACGGATAAACCCGGAGGTGGCAGGATGATTACATTAAAGAACATATATAAGACGTACAGTATGGGCGAGAACAGTGTGACCGCTTTGGACGACATTTCGCTGAATATTGCAAAACATGAGTTCGTGGCCATTATAGGTCCCTCAGGCTCAGGAAAATCCACGCTGATGAACATACTCGGCTGTCTGGATGTACCCACGTCGGGAAGTTATATCCTCGATGGCAATGAAATAAGCATCATGAGTGACAATCAGCTGGCAGATATCAGAAACACAAGAATTGGATTTATTTTTCAGGGATTCAATCTTTTGAAGAAACTTACGGCTATAGAAAATGTTGAGCTTCCCCTGGTCTATCAGGGAGTAAGCCAAAGGGAGCGTCACCGCAGATCCATTGAAGCGCTGGAGGCGGTCGGACTGGGAGACAGAGTGCGGCATACCCCCAACGAACTTTCAGGTGGCCAGCAGCAAAGAGTTGCAATTGCACGTGCGCTTGTCAGCAATCCTCCCATTTTGCTTGCTGATGAGCCAACCGGTAATCTGGACTCGAAATCAGGTCTGGAAATTATAAAAATCATGCAGGAACTGCATCAGAATGGAAACACGGTTATACTGATCACTCATGACAATAACGTAGCAATGCAGGCCAAAAGAGTTGTAAGAATTATAGACGGGCAAATCTCCGAAGATACGGAGGTGAGCTGAATGGGCTTTATAGAAGCGTATAAAATGGCTATCAAGAGTATTCTCAGCAAAAAAGGCCGCTCCATCCTGACGATGCTGGGAGTCATCATAGGTGTTGGCGCTGTTATTGCAGCCGTTGCATATGCTCAGGGTACTACCAAGAATATTACGGATTCCATATCAAGCATGGGTTCAAATCTCGTCCAGGTCAACATCATGGGGAGAGGCAGCAACAGGAAGATTACATATGACCAGATGAAGAGCTTCTCGGATGAGAACAGTGACATCATAAGCGGTATCGCACCGCAGTTATCCTCAAATGGCGTCACTGTCAAATATGGCTCAACCAGTATTAAAACCACTACCATGCTTGGAACTTCTCCCGAGTATGAGGACATCAACAGCAGGCCTGTCACATCAGGCAGATTCCTGATCGACAGTGATATTGCCAACAGGCAGAAGGTTGCGGTAATCGGAACGGCAGTTGCAAATACAATTTTCACCGGTGAGGAACCGCTTGAAAAGAAGATAAAAATCAATGGTGCAATATTTACCGTAGTCGGTGTGCTGTCGGAAGTTGAATCCGGTGAAGCCAGTACACGGGATGATTATGTCATCATTCCGGTAACAGTAGCCCAGAGGCTTGGCAGGAATGCCACCATAAGTAATTTCTCGGTAAAAGCCGTAGACGCTGACAAGGTGGATGCAATCGTTGAAAAACTTGATACCTTTCTGCTGGGAATATTCAAGAATGAGCGTGCCTTCATGGTAACTAATTCTGCGCAAATGCTTGAGATGGTGGATAGTGTGACCGGCACCATGATGGCTATGCTGGGTGGAATAGCAGCCATATCACTTGTGGTGGGAGGAATAGGCATCATGAATATCATGCTTGTGTCAGTTACCGAAAGAACACGGGAAATAGGAATCAGAAAGGCAATTGGCGCTAAGAAGAGAAATATCATGATCCAGTTCCTGATCGAGGCCATCATGGTAACCGGCCTGGGCGGCCTGATCGGGGTGCTGATGGGGGTGTGCGTCATTAAATTTATCTTCGGGGGGTTGAATATAGTGCCCGAGGCATACTCGCCTTTCTGGATGATCACTTCGTTCGGCATATCCCTTGTGGTAGGAGTAATTTTCGGCATGTTTCCTGCAGTCAAGGCAGCTAACTTGAATCCAATAGAAGCATTGCGATTCGAGTGAACTCGTTCAGCCGGGGTGAAAAAGCAAGCCTTTTCACCTACGGCTGAACATCGGAGTTTCAGATGGAGACTCTACTCTGCCTGAAGTTTTGAAGAGGAACTTGATAAAATTAGAAAATATATGAGATCCGATTAAAATAGGTTAAGAATATGGAGGTTTAACAATGAAAAAAATACTGGCATTATTACTTGTTTTAATGATACTGTTGTTTTCCGGTTCGACATTTGCCGCTTCAGGAGATGTTTCAACAAGCTCTTCCTATTACAGTGCAGTTGAACGAGTCCTCTCGCTTGGCATCATGGACAATGTCGGAAGCGGTACTTTCAAACCGAAGGATAATACGACAAGGGAGCAATTTGCAAAACTTATCGTCATCACCGCAGGACTTGGCGATTCCGCCAGCTCCATGAAAGGTTCAACGGTTTTTTCAGACGTACCTGCAGCCGGTGAATACAACGGGTACATAAATCTCAGCATAAACAAAGGTTATATGTCAGGAATGGCGGACGGCAAATTCCATCCAAAGGATGCAGTCACATTTTCCCAAGCTATAACTGCAATGATAAAGGTACTTGGATATACAAATGCAGATGTACCCGGAACATGGCCCCAAAACTATATTGAGAAGGCGAAGGCACTTGGCATATCTTCGGGATTGACCCTGTCTGCCTCGTCGAACGTCCCCAGATGGACGATGGCGCAGATGTTGAATATCCTGCTTGATACGGATATCAAGGCTGTCAATGCAACAGATACGGCGACGAAAACGCTTGCAGATGCCTCAGCTTTGACAACGGATATCTTGTATTCGGTATACAGCAAACCTGAGGTCTATACTAAAGCAAATGTGGTCAAGTCCAAACTTGGAAGTATAGATCTCAGCGGCAGTCTGAGCATTGTAAGGAATTCCGCGGATCACAGTACAAACCCGGTTACGGTAACCAATGGTGAGGCTCTCAAGGCGGGAGACATCAAAGATTATAACGTTGTCTACCAGGTTTCGGACAAGTCGGGGAAGAATAAATATGTCCTGGTCATTGACAATAAGCTTTCGGGTGCGATTACCGGAATCCTGCCCAATAAATACACACCGAAACAGGTTCAAGTGGATGGCACTACATATGATCTTGACAAATACTTCGACACGGCCAAGCTCAGCGGTGCAAATTCATTCAATATCAATGATACCGTTACGCTGCTGCTTGGTTATGACGGTAAAGCGGTAGACATTCAGGAGGCCTTGTATTCCGATAATTCAAGCTTCGCTTTTGTTGAGAATTATACGGAGATTACTTCGAATGATGCCGCAAACTTCGGCTTGAAGAAATATACGGTAAAGCTGCTGATGGCAAATGGTTCTGTAAATACCTTCGACTGCAATAATGAGCCGTCGGCTTTCAAGGGCAAGCTGGTTATCTACAAAAAGCTTTCGAATGGATCAGTCACCCTTACCGGCTTGGATTATTCGACTCCGGGACAGCTGACATTCAGGAAGGATGACAGGCAGATATTATCGAATCACGATAACGAGGTCAATTATTTCTCCGGGAATGTCAAGATTTTCAACTTCATATCCAATCCCGACCAGGTGGATGCACAGGCAGAGGTGCTGAACTGGAGTGATCTGCCTTCGGGTGTTGTTCAAACAGGGGATGTGCTGTTCATGAACAAGACCGGCAACTTTGAGGATGTGAATCTGATTCTTTTAAACAATATTTCAACAAAGGATTACAAACTGGGTGTAGTGAAAGCCTGCAGGAACCTGTCAACACCGAGTACTCCTTCTTTCAGCTTTACAATTACAGTTGACGGGAAGGACTGTAACTACACTACGCCATCGAATGATTATGGAATCAGCGCAGGCTCCGTGGTTAAGGTAACCATGAATGGCAATACGATCAACAATATCCTTGAAATCAAGTATCCGGATACACAAGCCTCAATGATCCAGGCCGTGGACAAGGACAGGATCAGAGCAAACAGCAGGACTTACAGCTTTGCTGACAACAGCCTGATCTATCTGGTCGACAGTACGGGAAACGTTAAAACCATTGAAAACTCACAATTGAGGACGGATACGGTATATGGCAGCGTATCGATTTATACCGATGTGGCCTCTGCATCAGGGGGGAAAGTTGAATTGGTCATTGTAAGAAGCAACTGATCTTTATCTTCTACTTGATGCTTTCAGCGGGAAAGATGGCTTAGTGCGGAACTAGGACCGTCTTTCCGGCTGTATAGAGCTTATTTTACATTGAATGCCTATTTTATATTAAAGTAGTCTTCTATACCTTCAGCAACGGCTTTTGCAATCTGCGACCGGAAGTTCTCCTTTGATAATAGCTTTCTCTCGCGGGAATTGGTAATAAACGCTGTTTCAACTAATACACCCGGAATATCGGAGTTTTTCAGCAAATAAAAATCTGCCTCCCGCGGGTCGTGGCGATCCCGTTTAAAATTGACCGGTTCGATTTTATTCAATTGATCCTGTATACAGTCGGACAATTTTCTGGACTCCGGCATAGACGAATTATAATAGACAATAGATCCGGACAAGCCGGGGGATTCGGGACAACTGTTCACATGAATGCTTACGAAGATATTTGCATCGCTTTTATTGATTAGAGCTACCCTGGCATCCAATTCTCTCTTCTGAACCGTGCCTGAAATGTCGGATAGCTGGTATAGAGAGATGTCTCTACTTCTCGTCATTTCAACAATGTGTGCTTTTTCTTCCAGACAGGTTTTCAACTTTTGCGAGATATCCAGTGTGACTTCACTTTCAGTAATGCTTTTTTTATCCACGCCGGTATCCGCTCCGCCATGTCCGGGATCTATCATTATTACGGCAGGTTGTTCCGTCAAATTGTTCAACATTAGTGACGAAAAAGGTTCATTTATCGTACTGCCATTCTCTGTTTTCTGCCGGCTGCTTCCAATCGGTAAAAACAGGAGTGATAGCAGAAACAACAATAGGAAGAAGCCTGCTTTTTTATTTTTGGGCATTCCGACCCTCCTGTATTGAGTGAGTAATGGCATATACTGCATACTTGTGAGGCATTTTGTTGACCATATGTTTAATCTCTCCAATATTGTTCAGGTTCACGCAACTCATTTTCATTGCAATTATTTTATTTATTATGTATTCTTTAATTAGAGCTATAATGGCAAAGAAAAGGTAAGGCAACTCGACAAGGTTATTTCGTGAACACAGGGGGGCAGTTGATGAATGGATTTATAGAATCAATAAAAGCTGTTTGTACTCTCTTTAATTTACTGTTTCTTTTTTTGGGAGGCTACATTTTCATTATTTCAATCTTTGCATGGCGAAGGAGGGGCGACCCCAACACTAACATAAAGCATACAACCACCTTCGCACTGGTTGTTGCAGCACATAATGAAGAGACAGTTATTAAAAATCTGATTGAGAATCTGAAGAATCTGGAATATCCCAAGGACAAGTATGATATCTTTGTGGTTGCAGACAATTGCGGCGACAAGACAGGTGAGATCGCAAGGAAAAGCGGCGCGATCGTATTTGAACGCGATAATAAACAGGAAGAAGGCAAAGGAAACGCATTAAAATGGATGTTCGGCATTTTATTCGGATTGGAGAAGAAATATGATGCCGTTTGCGTTTTTGATGCCGATAATCTTGTATCTGTCGATTTTCTGAGTGAAATCAACAAGAAGATGAATGAAGGATATAAGATCGTTCAAGGGTACCGCGATATTAAAAACCCTTTTGATTCCTGGATCACAGTCTCCTATGCAATTACCTACTGGATGGCGAACAGACTGTATCAGCTTCCGAGATACTACCTTGGCTTGAGCAATATTCTGACCGGAAGCGGCTATGCGATCAGTATGAATATCCTTAAAGAGATGAGCTGGGAGGTAACGAGCCTCACGGAAGATATGGAATTCTCCATACAATCCATGCTGAAGGGCATCAAAATAGGTTGGGCTCATCAAGCAGTCATTTATGACGAACAGCCACTGACGCTTTACGAATCCTGGATACAACGGAAAAGATGGATGCAGGGACATGCCTACTGTATGGTGAAGTATTTTAAAGCGGTTTGTTTAAAACTGGTGCACGATAAAAGCATGACCGCTTTTGATAGCTTGTTCCTCCTGGTGACCCCGATTATCACGTTGCTGGGGAGTTTTAACATGCTGCTGAATACGTTTGTATACCTCTTCCTCCAGGCCGAGCATACGAAACCCTATATCTATTTATTTCTTGGAATCTCAATTATTGCTTATTTGGCTCAAAGCTTGTATTTCCTGATTTTCATCAACCTTGAGAAAAAATTTAAGCCTATGGTTTTAACCGGTCTGATCGTCTTTGCGGTTTTTAACCTTACATGGATACCAATCATCATTCAGGGATTGTTGAACAGAAATAAGAACAAGTGGGTTCATATTGCCCATACAAGAAATATTAGTATTTACCAGCTCCACGACTGAAGCAGACGCGGCTGCTTGCCATTACGCCATTTTCAGGCTTGGCAGCTGTATTTCGGGGCATTGAATTATGTCACTACTTCTGCTATAGTTCTGTATAAATTGAAAAATGGTATTATGAATTGGGCGTGTTAAATTGACAAAGTTGGGGAGTGTTTTTATGAGGGCTGTCATTACTGTGATCGGCAAGGACAAGGTTGGAATAATAGCCGGTATCAGCAATATATTGGCGAATAGCAATGTTAACATACTAGATATCTCGCAGACGATCATGCAGGATGTATTTACAATGATCATGCTGACTGACGTATCCAATACCAATATGGCATTCGATGTTCTTTCCGACACATTGGAGGAAAAGGGACGCGAACTGGAGCTTTATGTCAAGATACAGCACGAGGATATATTCAATTCAATGCACAGGATATAAGCGGGAGGCGTTCCAATGCTGACAAAGTATGAAATACTTGAAACGATAAAAATGATCCATGAAGAGAATCTTGACATCAGGACCATTACGATGGGGATCTCTCTCCGGGATTGCTGCCATACGGACGGAGAGGCCTGCAGACAGCGGATCTATGACAAGGTCATGCGTCAGGCACAGAATCTGGTAAAAGTAGGACAGGATATTGAGAAGGAATATGGGATACCGATTATCAATAAAAGAATATCAGTCACTCCGATTGCATTGATAGCAGAAAGCTGCGGAGATGAGGATTATGTAAAATTTGCCGCTGTTCTTGACAAAGCTGCAGAAAATCTGGGTATCGATTTTATCGGCGGTTTTACCGCGCTAGTGCATAAAGGATATACGCCTGGCGACATGAAACTGATTAATTCCATTCCACAAGCACTGGCAACAACGAAAAAGGTATGTTCCTCCGTAAATGTCGCTACAACAAAAGCCGGCATCAACATGGATGCAGTAGCACACATGGGCAAAATCATAAAACAGGCGGCTGAACTGACGGCAGACAGCGGAGGCCTGGCATGCGCAAAGCTTGTCGTATTTGCGAATGCACCCGAAGATAATCCGTTTATGGCAGGTGCGTTTCATGGAATCGGTGAGCCCGACTGTGTCATCAATGTCGGCGTAAGCGGTCCGGGAGTTGTAAAGTGTGCGCTTGAAAAGGTAAAGGGCGAAGATTTCAGCATTGTTGCAGATGTTATTAAAAAGACGGCATTCAAGATAACAAGAATGGGCCAGCTTGTGGCGATGGAGGCTTCCAAAAGACTGAACGTACCGTTTGGCATCGTGGACCTTTCACTGGCGCCTACTCCGGCAGTCGGCGACAGTGTTGCCCATATTCTTGAAGAAATGGGTCTTGAAAAGTGCGGAACCCATGGGACTATTGCCGCACTCGCTCTCCTGAACGATGCGGTAAAAAAAGGCGGAACGATGGCGTCGTCTCATGTAGGGGGCTTGAGCGGTGCCTTCATTCCTGTGAGCGAAGACGCAGGAATGATAGATGCGGTACAAAAAGGAGCACTTTCGATTGAAAAGCTCGAGACGATGACTTGCGTCTGCTCTGTAGGACTTGATATGATTGCTGTTCCAGGTGACACCACGGCAGAGACTATTTCTGCGATTATTGCGGATGAAGCGGCTATTGGCGTAGTGAACAGCAAAACCACGGCTGTGAGGATCATACCGGCTCCGGGCAGGAAAGCGGGAGAACTGGTCGAATTCGGCGGCCTTCTTGGGACAGGCCCTGTTATGAGTCTGAACAAATACGGCAGCAATGAATTTATCAAAAGAGGCGGCAGAATACCTGCACCAATCATGAGCTTGAGAAATTGACATATCCAAGAAATTTGTGTTGGAAATCTTTTGTTCTGGTATAATTAATAGGGAACAAGAAATAGGCCTTGACGTAACGGTTGATTCAAAAAACTGAGAGGGGATGAGCAGCATCAAGGCACCTGTTATTATTGCACACAGGGGGGCTTCAAAACAGACACCCGAGAATACAATGGCTTCATTCAGGAGGGCAATTGCGCTTGGCGCCGGAGGGATCGAGCTGGATGTGCATCTCAGTAAGGACGCGTACCTGGTAGTCACACATGACGAACAGGTGGATCGGACCAGTAATGGCAAAGGTCTGGTTAGGGATAAGACCTTCAGCGAGTTGAAGTCACTTGATTTTGGCTCCTGGTTTTCTGAGGGCTTCAAGAATGAGAAGATTCCTGAACTGTTCGAAGTATTAGAGTTATTTAAAGACTGGGACGGTATTCTAAATATTGAGATCAAAAATGGGCCGATTTTCTATCCTGGTATAGAGAAAGCCGTTTCTGAAGCAATTTGCGCATACAATATGGTGCATCGTACAATCATTTCATCCTTCAATCATTACAGTCTTGTGGAAATCAGGAAAATCAATCCGGCGGTCAGAACGGCACCGCTTTATATGGCCGGTCTTTATGAACCATGGGAATATGCGCGAAGAATTGGCGCATGTGCCATACATCCGTTGTTTTACAACGTTGTTCCCGAGGTAATGCTGGGCTGCAAGAAAAACAGAATGATGGTAAACCCGTTCACAGTCGACCAGCCAGAGTACATAAAAGCCATGGTGACTGCAGGAGTGGACGGTATCATAACCAACGTTCCGGATATTGCAAATAAAATAGTCAGGGAAATGGGAGGCTAGTATGAAACTGGATTATAGGAAAACCTTCATTATCGGACTGGGCTTTTTCACGGTGAGCATTGTATGGGGCCTCTATAACGTAGCCATGCCGATTTTTCTGGATAAACTTGACTTAAACGGAGTCGAAGTAGGCTCTGTTATGACAATTGACAATTTATTCGCGTTGATTTTTCTCCCGATTTTTGGAACGTTAAGCGACAAGACCAATACAAGGTATGGTCGCAGGATGCCTTATCTGCTCGTGGGCATTCCTCTTTCCGCAATCGCTTTCATCCTGATCCCGTTTGCGAAGGCAGCCCTGCTTCCATTGATGATTACAGTAATCGCCATGAATTTCTTTATGAGCATCTATAGAGCTCCGACCGTTGCCCTGATGCCTGATTTTACACCAAGACCCCTTCGCAGCAAGGCGAACGGGATCATCAACTTCATGGGAGGAGTAGGAGCGGTAATTGCTTTCCTGATTGGCGGAGTTCTGTTTAAAATGAATGACTTCTTCCCATTTGCAGTAGGCTCGCTCATTATGATATTTACAATCATTATCATGTATCTGCTTGTACATGAACCCAAGGAAGTGCTTAATGACAAGGTGGAGACTGAAACCGAAAATGTAGTTGCAGAAGAGAAAGGAAGAAAAATGAGCCTGATATTTCTTCTTTTTGCCATCTTTTTCTGGTTTACGGGTTACAATGCCGTTGAAACTTTCTTTTCAACCTATGCGGTAAAAGTGCTGGAAATGAGCTTGAGTCAGGCATCTTTCATGTTAGCCGCATTTTCCGGATTTCTGGTGCTGTTTTCCATACCGTCAGGTATACTGGCCACCAAAATAGGAAGAAAGAGAACGATACTGATTGGAATTACCATACTGTTTCTTACTTTTTTAGGTCTGAATTTCATACATGGCAACAGACTGATGTATGTGCTGTTAGCTGTGGGCGGTATCAGCTGGGCACTTATCAATATCAATTCCTATCCGATGGTCGTGGAGATGACTTCTAACAAAGGTATTGGAAAATTTACGGGCTATTATTACTTTTTCTCGATGATGGCGGCAATCGTAAGTCCGATTTTATATGGCTTTTTGAAGGATAGATTAGGGGATCAGCTGCTGTTCCAATACTCAAGCATTTCAATGGTTATTGCGTTTTTCTTCATGATGCTCGTGAAGCACGGAGAAGTGAAAGCTCAGCCAAAGTCAGCCTTTGAAGGTATTGAACACATGGAGATAAAATAATGCTGCAATGGGATGAGCTGGAAAATGAATGCAGAGCCTGTATGAAATGCGGGCTTGGGAAGACCAGAACGAATATTGTGATTGAAAGAGGCTCAAGGACGGCTTCGCTCATGTTCATCGGGGAAGGTCCGGGTGAGCAGGAGGATAAACAGGGGAAGCCCTTTGTCGGCGCGGCGGGTCAGCTGCTTGATCTGCTGCTTTCTGCGCTGAGGTTCAAAGAGGAGGAGTACTACATCTGCAATATTGTAAAATGCCGTCCTCCATCCAATAGAACGCCAACGGACGAGGAAGCCGAAAGCTGCCTGCCGTTGCTGCGCAACCAGGTTGCACTGATCAAGCCGCGCATTATTGTCTGCCTTGGTGCCACTGCCATGAAATATGTAATTGACAAGAATTCAAAGATAACAAATATAAGAGGGCAGTGGATCGAGCGAAAAGGCTATTGGTTCATGCCCACCTTCCATCCTGCGGCATTGTTGAGGGATTCTTCCAAAAAAGCATTGTTGTTTGAGGATATCAAAAGTGTAAGGCAAAAACTAAACGAACTTCTGGGGGAGACATGACACGGCAGGAACAGTTGACAGCGCTTTACAGCGATTATGCATGCAGATTTGCGGGCAATGAATTTGTTTTTGGCTGCGGCAGTCCGGAACCTAAATTGCTGTTGGTCGGTGAAGCGCCAGGCAAGGAAGAGGTTAAGCTTTCGCGTCCGTTCTCAGGTGCTGCCGGCAAATATCTTGATGAATTTCTCAACCTCGCCGGGATTGAAAGAGAAGAGCTCTATATCACAAACGCAATAAAATACAGACTTTCCAAAGCAAATCCCAAAACCGGCAGGCTTTCCAACAGGCCTGCAGCCAAAGAAGAGATCCTGTCCAGCAGAGCATACCTGATCAAAGAAATAGAGACCATTTGCCCCACTTGCATCGTTACGCTTGGCAATGTACCGCTTCGTGCCGTTACGGGGGAATTTTCCCTGAACATCGGCGACAGGCATGGGGAGATTCTGCACAATAAAATAGGAGAAAGAGAATTTCTTCTGTTTCCCCTATATCATCCCGCCAGCGTCATTTATAACCGAAGCTTGAAGCAGACCTGCGAAGCGGATATATTAAAGCTGCGCGAACTGCTCCAATAAATAGATATTGAAAAAATATTTAAGCTTGTCGCTGACAGTACCGGTTATTTGCCCAGGCAACCCGGCTTACCAGTTCACTTGCTTCTTGTACGAATATTATTTCAACATATAAATATAGTGCATTTATATATCCAGAAGACCTTCCCTGAATCTGGTCAGATAATTCATACAATAGTCGTCCAATCCCATAATAGCTTCCGTAGAATAGATGAAAGACATCAGTTTGTTGTCCAGCGGATCCATGATCGCGCCGTCCATTCCTGCAGACATGGCAATGATCAGAAAGGTCTGGTTGATCAGCTTTCTGGCAGGGATACCAAAGGAGATGTTGCTCAGGCCGCAGGCGATATGTGCCTCCGGGAATTCCTGCTTCACCTTGCGGATCGTCTCGATGGCGACGGTGCCGTAATGGGATCCTGTACCGATCGGCCTTACCATGGGATCGATGTAGATATCGTCAAGCTTTACGCCCTCTTTAGTCATATTTTCGATCAGTCTTTCGGCGATGGTGACTCTGTCGTCTGTAGTTTCAGGCATTCCGGTGTCATCCATGCACAATGCAATGATCCCCGTATCGTATTTCGTGATCAGGGGCATAATGGCGTTGAATCTTTCCTTCTCAGCAGTGATGGAATTGATGATCGGTTTTCCGTTCTTATTCGCTTTCAACCCTCGCTCAATTGCCACAGGACTTGGTGAATCAATTGCAAGCGGTGCATCCACCACAGCCTGGACGGTATTGACGAGCCATTCTACCCTATCCGGTTCATCGTTGATAAACATACCTGCGTTGATATCGATATAGGTCGCACCCGCATCATATTGTCTTTTGGCCAGATCCTGTATGGCGGCGGCATCATAATTTTCCATTGCAGGTCTGATTGCTTTTAGACTGCTGTTTATTTTTTCACCGATAATGATCACTTCAAAATCCTCCTTAAGCAAATTCTTGATTAATAATTGTAGTATAATCCATTTGAGTTCATTATAGGATAACATTTATTTGTTAACAATACTTTTATCATTTTAAACAGGTATCCGCGGTAATTCAATAAGGTATTTATAAAAATATGAATTTATTACAAGAGGCGGGTTGGATGTTATTATACAATTAATATAGCCATACTTGCGGCCTTTTAACTGATGAACAAGGGAGAAAGCTCATGGAAATGGAAACCAATCTGAAGAAAGGGTATGCTGACGCATTGAAGGCGGCCTTTGAAGAACTCGCTTCAAGAGATGCCGCTCAAATATGTCTCAATGCAGCCGTTTCCTATCATGAAGACTCAAGTACCTACGAAGTTGACTATCTGGGTAAGATCTACCATATTAATGTCGCAACCTGCGAAGTTGGATGCATAGGCGGGCAGTTGACGCAGCCAGCGACCTGTCTTGGGGAAGAGGTATCCGCAACTGTAAAAGTACTGTTGCTGCATTACCTCATTTATGCCGGCGATAAACCGCTGTCAGGCAAACTGGTCTCCTTCAGGGAACTGAAAAACGGTGCAGCTATCTATTACCCGACCTTTTACAAGAGAGCCATTGCTCCTATGATAAAAACCTTCGGGGATTGTGTTGAGAATCTGAATAACGTTTCAAAAAAAATAAGTGGATTTAAAGAAAAATATGGCCACGCCAGTATGACGATCCGGACTTTACCTATGGTACCGGTGACATTCATCCTGTGGGAAGGTGAAGAGGATGTGCCGCCATCGGGTACCATTCTATTCGATTCTTCAATTGAAAGTTTTCTGCCCGCCGAGGATATTGTTTTTGCGGGAAGTTTTGCGGTGTATGAATTGATGCGGCTGAAGAAAGAGTGTAAAGATTTACAGCAGGCAAGGTAATATTGCTTAATTGGGACGGGTGATTTGAATGAAAATTGCAGTATCAGGCAAAGGCGGTGTGGGTAAGACAACTATTTCAGCAAACCTGGCAAAATTATTTGCACGGGAAGGCTATCATGTATACGCAGTGGATGCAGACCCCGACAGCAGCCTTGGGTTGAGCCTTGGCATCGAAGCAGAGGAACTGGAACGTATCAAGCCGATGATTGAAATGCAGGAACTGATCGGTGATTTGGCCGGCGATGGCGCTTTTTATGAACTGAATCCGCTCGTGAATGATATAGCCGATCAGTTCAGCGTCAACATAAACGGGATCAAATTTCTAAGGATGGGCGGCATCAAACAGGGCGGAACTGCCTGTTACTGCCGCGAGAACAACTTTTTGAGAGCGGTGGTCAACTCTCTGCTGCTGGATACGAAGGATGTCGTCATACTGGATATGGGGGCTGGAATTGAACACCTTACCCGGGGAACCGCGCAGGGGGTTGACAGGATGCTCATTGTTACGGAACCCGGAAGATCCAGCGTCCAGACCGCCCGTATCGTGGAAAGGTTAGCGAGGGAAGTATCCGTAAAGGCAGTTCAGTTTGTCGCGAATAAGATCAGGAATGAAAAGGAAGAGGTTTTTATCAGGAACAATTTCAATGAACAGGAACTTCTCGGCATGATCCGGTTTGACGAGGAAATCGCAGAGAAATCAATGGGCACAGGTTCTGCAAACAGCAGCTTATTGATAGATAACAGAGAAATAGAGGCAATTCTCCGTAAAATAATTCACGAATAAAGGATTGGACAAAAACATTTATATGGGGGGAAAATGATGTCTACACAGGAAACGGACTGCAAAACCTGCAGAACGGCCGACCCGGCAGCGCAAGAGATGCTGGAAGCCGCGGCGGCATTAAACATACAGACAGCCTGGGACAGGTACAAAGCACAGCAGCCCCAATGCAAATTCGGTTTGACCGGTGTGTGCTGCAAGATATGTATCCAGGGGCCTTGCAGGATCATCCCGACAAAACCGGGCCAGGATAAGGGAATTTGCGGTGCAAATGTCTACACGATCGTGGCAAGGAACCTGGTAAGGTATATAGCAGGCGGCGCATCCGCCCACTCCGATCACGGAAGGGAGATCGCCTATACGCTGTTGCATACGGCTGAAGGTCTTGCGCCTGACTACAAGATCACGGATAAGAAAAAGCTATTAAAGGTTGCGGAAAAAGTAGGAGTTCCAACGCAAGACAGAGACGTGAACGATATCGCAAAAGAGGTAGCCATCAAAGCGCTGGAGGATTTCGGCAAGTATGACTCCGAACCGTGTACCTGGCTTGCGGCAAACATTGATGATGAACGAAAACGGAAATTCAGCGATACGGCAATTGCCCCTGTGGCAATAGACAGAGCAGTCGTTCAACTGTTGCATCAGACGCATGTCGGAACGGATGCGGATCCTGTAAACATCATTTTCGGCGGGCTGCGCGCCGCATTGGCCGATTTTACCGGAATGAGCCTGGCGACAGACTTGACGGATATTCTGTTCGGCACCCCCACGCCGGTCATTACCGAAGCCAATCTTGGCGTCCTGGATGTGGAAAAAGTGAACATTGCAGTACATGGACACAATCCGCTGCTGTCCCAAATGGTGGTATATGCGGCAAGAGAACTGGAACGGGATGCCGTTGCAGCAGGAGCCAAAGGGATCAAGCTTGTCGGTATCTGCTGCACGGGAAATGAAGTTCTGATGCGCGAGGGTATTCCGACAGCCGCAAACTTCGGTTCTCAGGAACTTGCCATCATGACGGGCGTTCTGGATACCATGATTATGGATGTCCAGTGTATCGCTCCCGGTGTAAAGGATATGTGCAACTGCTTCCATACGCATCTGGTGACTACCTCGCACATTTCAAAAGTGCCGGGATCCTATCATATTGAATTTGATGAAGCCTCTGCAATGGAGGATGCCAAAAAAATTGTCAGGCATGCCATTGAATGCTATAAAAACAGGAGACCGGAACTTGTCAACTTGCCGAAATTCAAGAAACAGGTTGTCGGAGGCTTCAGCTTTGAAGCCATGATGGAGCTGTTCTCAAAAATAAATCCCGATTCTCCGGTCAGCGTCCTGAATGATGCGGTCCTTGCGGGCGAAATAAAGGGAGTCTGCGCCTTTGCCGGCTGCAATAACCAGAAAACGGTACACGATAGTCCGGCAATAGAGATTGCCAAAGAACTGGCTAAAAACGATGTTTTTATGGTATCTACGGGCTGTGCGGCCGGAGCATTTGCAAAAGCAGGACTGCTTTCTTCCGAAGGGGTGGAGGCTTATGCAGGACCGGGTCTGAAGAAATTCATCAAAAGGCTTGAAGAGAATTCGGGGCTGAAAGCAGGTCTGCCGTTGGTATTTCACATGGGCTCATGCGTTGACAACAGCAGGATTGCCACTTTGTGGACAGCCATGGCTGCACAGCTTGGCGTGAGTGTCCCGCAGCTGCCCTTCGTAGCAAGCGCGCCGGAGGCTATGTCTGAAAAGGCGATATCGATCGGCTCCTGGGTCATTTCAATGGGAATTCCTTGCCATGTCGGAGTGTTGCCTCCTCTGGAAGGAAGCGAGCTCGTATATGGTGTAACAACTCAGATTGCAAGAGATGTTTTCGGCGGGTATTTCATATTTGATACGGACCCTGCAAGCGCTGCAAACAAGCTTCTTGAGAGAATCGACAAGAGAGCCTGGAAATTGAAGCTGTATCGCCAAACTGCAGAAAAATATGACGGAGAACTCTCAAAAGTTTATGAAAGCTAATACCCAAGTTGCGAAAAGTGTCCGGACAAGAAGTTTTGCAATAAAGGAGCTGAAGGGGAGATCGCTGCCGATACTTATCATACTTAAGTTTTTTGCACGATCATGAGGAGACCAACTATGAATAGTCAATAGGAATTTCAAATTATCTTTGGACTATGGTTGATCAAGAAAAGAGCATGGCAAACAAAGCAATAT
>JAEWQC010000106.1 GCA_023399355.1 Bacillota bacterium
GAGCTTGACAGTAGAGCTAAAGTCATTAACAATAAAATTAATCAACTTGAGTCTGAATTAAAAGTTGCAATGCTCAATGTCGATAAGGGGGACATGCTAGAGGAACGATTGGACAATACATTTAGCAGCATTTATAAATTACTTAATGTTGAAATCTGGGACAATTGGATGCTTAAGAGTGTTATAGATAGAATTGAAGTAACACCGGACAAAGAGATTCATATTTATCTTAAAATTAATGATTTATTTTTGAAAGAATCAGTTCAAATAGATATCAACGGTACATAAAGACGTTACTGAGCGTCTTACGCAGATCAACCCCTCCCTTGCTGAAAGAGCCAGGGTAGTCTTGGACCTCAATAAGTCGGAACGCCATATCAGAGGCGGTTTGGCAACAAAGGAGAAATATCTTCATAAGACGAGATATAATTCGGCTTATTAATATGGATATAGGGCAGGTTTGATTATGAGCTAGATTTAAAATGATACAATAGAAAGTATGATTCACAACATTCTATTGTCATGAGTAAAAGAGATTATCCTAGGGACCCCGTTAGGATGATCTCTTTTTCTCATGCATTTGATCTGTGAACTACCATTAACTCCATATTGATAGTAAGCGTCAAATCATTCGCTACCAGTTAATTTAAGCGCCGCTTACTTGCGGCGCTTACTGTAGCAATCAGTTGGAAGTGTCTTTGACCACGGCATGAGTGGCTCCAGCTTTGATTGTTCTATATTTCCATCATTTCCGATGAGTTTTGGAAGTTCTGTGAGAAGATAGCTGATGTAGTAATACACGTTGAGATTATTTGCCCTAGCTGTTTCTGTAATGCTGTAGATTATTGCGCTGGCCTGGGCACCTCTAACTGTATTTATCGTCATCCAGTTTTTACGTCCTATGGTGAAATTGCGGAGAGCACGTTCACTGGCAGAGTCGTCGATGGGGACTTCTCCATCTGTTAGAAATACTTTAAGATATTGCTCCTGGTTTACACTGTATTGAAGTCCAGATGCAGTTTTTCCTTTTGGAGGGACTACCTTGTTCGATAGACACTCCTTAACCCACGCAAAGTATTCCTCCACCAATGGCTTGATTGAGGTCTGTCGTTCATTTAAGCGTTCTTGGGGTGACAGCTCCTTCAGGCTGTTCTCCAGATCGTAGATTGCACCGATCCGGACCAGCGCCTGATATGCGATCGATTGCCGTATCAGTTTCTCATTGCCCTTGCCGATGGCTTTTATTGCATCTGCATAATCCCTGCGGGCATGAGCCCAACAGTTCGCATTTATTAGTCCTTTCAGATCACGTGCCGTCTTGTGATACTGCTCAAGACCATCCGTCACCAGGATCCCATTGAAGCCTTTGTAGTACTCCTTGGGATGATCACTGTGACGCGTCTTTTGATACTCATACACAATAATCTTCGGAGCCGGACTTAACTCACCGGTGAGATGCACCCACATATAGCTTTTACTGCCGGCAGGTCGACCATCATGAATTACTTCAACCGTAGTCTCATCACACTGATTCACATGCGCTTTTAAAGAGGTTGCTTTCATAAGTTCATAAACCGGTACGAAATATTTTTCAGCAGCATTAACCGTCCAGTTGGACATGGTCTGTTTTGACAGATACAATCCGTTTGTCTGGAAATCACGTGCAATCCGATCCAGAGGATTGCCATTGACATACTTGGCGTTGATGATTGCCGCCTCCAAAGAAGGCGTTGCAATACTTCCCCGGAATAAAGTATTCGGATGATCTCCGCGAAGAAACTCATCCTGATGCAGCCCATCGGTTCCGACATATACCTTGATTACATGCTTTTCGGCAATCCATTTGGCAGGTTCGAAACGTAATTGCCAGAATATTTCATCGGGCATGCTTCTCCAGTTACCTTTACCAAAGGTATCGAGGAGTTTTTCCTCTGTAACATCATGAGGGATTTCCTCCTGTGGGAAGTCTTTTAAATCTTCTTCCCGTTGTCCTTTTAGCTTGTTTTTACGAGGTTTCTTTTCAGCTTCTATTATGGTTTCTTCAATCGTTGGCTCCAGTATGCTTTCATCGCAGCAAGCCTCAGCTTCATTGAAGAAGGTCATCTGACCTGCGATTGCTTCTAACTTCTCGGACCCGCGGCCGAATCGCTGCTGATTTGCAAGGCGGACCTGTTCCATTAGGTTCTCATAATCCTGTTCAAGCTTGTCCAGACGATCCTGCATCTGGTAGATGATATCGTCCTTGGATCCGGTATCCATTGTATTCAGTTCATCGGAAGTGAATTTTTTGCACATGTTTTTCGCCTTTCTGTATTGTAATCATTATAACAGAAATGCTTATAAATAGCCAGTTCCGCGACTTTTAGGACTTGCCGAGTTCCGTCATTTTGCCACCATGCCAGAGTTTGTCATTCACTATCTGAAGCGTTGGAAATATAGAGTTTTCAAGGTTCAAAAAGCTTGTATAAAAGCCATATGCAGACACTGGGCAGCTTCTGAAACAACCAAGAAATCGGTCATTTCGGATAACTCCTACGCCCAAAAACAGGCTAAATAATTTCTCTGTTTTGCACAAACATCAGTAGATTTTTGTTGGGGTTACATCCTTTATCTTCGGGTCTAACGGATTCAAACCGAGCATCAGATAATTATACTGGTCTTCTGTAAGCTCAGCGGCTTCCTCCGTTGTACGAGGCCAAGATAGGGCACCATCTTCAAATCTTTTGTACAAAAGTAAGAAACCATTTCCCATCCAGAGCAATCCTTTCATTCGATCGGATTTCCTGCCACAAAAGAGGAACAAGGTTCCCTTCTCAAATGGGTTTTGATTATATTTACCGCCGATAATCATCGAGAGTCCATCGATGCTTTTTCTCAGATCGACGGTTCCGCAGGCAAGTACTACGCGGCGTATTCCAGCCGCATCCTCAAGCATGTGACACCTCATTAAGTATTCTCGACAGCAGGTTGTCAGCGATATCATTTGATAACGCGATTGTCATTGTGGCAGTTTTGATCACAGCCGTTGGTCTTATGCTTTCGGGAATGATATCAGAGACGGACTTTTTCTGTTCCGGTATACGGATCTCAGCAAACGATACTTCGGTATTTTCCTTTACGGCAGGCAACATCGGAGAATGGTTCATTTGCCCGAAAGCTTCCTTTCTCAGCTTACGTTGCCAATAGTAATACGATTTTTCACTAACTTGATTCTCTATCATCCATTGCTTTGCGCTCATCTCAGTCGGTCTGTTTTGGCACTGCAGGATGATATCCTTCCATTTGGAATTGCGCATTGTATGAGTTATTTGATCCATGGTAAGTGGCCTCCTTTAAAAAACTAATAGTTTTTTGCATTTTTTAAAGTATGCCATAAAAAATATATTTAGCCTAGGCGAGCGATTTGACGCTTACTATTGATACCAATATGGGTGAGGACTATAATACAATTGTAGATAAAAGAGATACCAAAGATGCCTGCCCGGATGGGGAAGGCCTTTTTTATTGTTAATTAAATAACTATTCTGTCAAAATAAGTAGGCCTGTGTTATAATACTTTTTGTGCGTTTTAGAGTAAATACATTGTTTTATGCTTAACAAACTTAGTTTTATATTTAACAAGAACCGTGATTTGCTCATGAGATAAGAGGCAATGATGGTTCTTTTAAAGAGAAATTCTAAAAACGAAAAAGAAAGAAGGAAATGGTTTTATGGGTAGGTCAACATTCCCGGGTGGTATCCATACATATGACGGTAAAGACCTGACGATGGATAAACCCACTACTGTACTTTTGCCAAAGGGCGAATTGGTATTTCCTATGGTGCAGCATTTAGGCGCTCCTGCAAAACCGATTGTTGCCAAGGGAGATAAGGTTCTCGTTGGTCAGAAAATTGCAGAAGCAGGAGGTTTCATCTCTGCAAATGTAATTAGTTCGGTATCAGGAACGGTAAAGGAAATTGAAAAAAGGCTGACTGTATCAGGTAATATGGTAGAATCCATTGTGATCGAAAATGACAATGAATACCAGACAGTAGAAGGCTTTGGCAAAGAGCGTGATTATAATGCACTCTCGAAGGAAGAAATTCGTAACTATGTAAAAGAAGCAGGTATTGTAGGTCTTGGTGGTGCCGGCTTCCCGACTCATGTTAAGTTGACTCCGAAGGATGATAGTAAGATTGATTATGTTATTGTCAACGGTGCTGAATGTGAGCCATACCTTACCTCAGATTACCGGATGATGTTAGAGGAGCCGGAGAAGATTATCGGCGGCCTTAAGGTAATGCTTCGACTATTTGATCATGCTAAGGGAGTTATTGCGATCGAAGATAATAAGCCTGAGGCTATAAAGAAGTTAAAAGAAATGGTAGCTAAGGAAAGTAACATTGAAGTCGTTAGCTTAAAAACAAAATACCCACAAGGTGGAGAGCGTCAGCTGGTATATGCAGTAACTGGCAGGAAATTAAACTCCAAGAAGCTCCCTGCAGATGTAGGTTGTGTCGTAGATAATGTGGATACCGTAATCGCTATCTATAACGCGGTAGCAAAGAGTACACCGCTAATCAGAAGAATCGTAACGATATCAGGGGATGCCGTTAAGACTCCGCAGAATTATAATGTTGCGATCGGAACGGATTATTCAGAGATTCTCGAAGCGGCTGGTGGTTTTGTAGAACGTCCTGAGAAGATGATATCCGGTGGACCGATGATGGGTATTGCTTTATATAGTTGTAATGTTCCGGTTATGAAGACCTCTTCAGCACTTCTTGGTATTAAGAAGGATACAGCAGCAGTGGAGGAAAGTCCCTGTATTCGTTGTGGAAAATGCGCTGAAAAATGCCCGTTGCAGTTGATGCCATATCAACTGGCGGCTCTGGGAAACCGCAATGATGAAGATGGCTTTGTGAAAGCAGATGGTATGGAGTGCTGCGGCTGTGGCTGTTGCTCGTATATATGTCCGGCAAAACGAAGTCTATCCCAATCCATTATGCAGACCAGAAACAGTATCATTGGAA
>JAEWQC010000117.1 GCA_023399355.1 Bacillota bacterium
CGATAAAGATATCCTTGATACCGTTATCCGCCATCACTTCAGCTTCACTGACCTTAGCTGCGGTAATGCCGTTTGCACCTGCCTCTATCTGAATTTTTGCAATTTCAGGAATCTTATGTGTTTTAGTATGTGGTCGAAGCACACAGCCGCTGTTTTTTGAAATCTGCGCCATCTTTTCGATATTGCGCTTCATAATGTCGTAATCAATAATCAGGCATGGCGTTTCTATGTTCATAAGGACATCTCCCTCTCCTTCTGTCATTCCTCCAATTCAAAAACTCCTTCTATTTCCACTGTTATGTTTCCTGGCAGTTCATTTGTGCCAATCGCCGAACGTGCATGCTGACCTGCCTCACCAAATACATCGACAAGCAATTGCGAAGCTCCGTTCATTACCTGCGGCTGATTTCCGAATCCAGGCGCACTGGCCACGAATCCCAATATTTTGACCACGTTTTTAATGCGGTTAAGATCGCCCGTATAATCGTTTAAAATGCTCAACATATTCAGCGCAGCAATACGCGCAGCTTTTTGAGCCTCTTCCAATGTCACATCCGCCCCGGCTTTTCCATGTACGACAGGCACCCCGTTCAATGTACACCCTTGGCCCGCCGTGAACAGCAGATTTCCTGCTTTCTTCACCGGAACATATACCCCTCCTTTCGGAGGAGAGGGCGGAAGTTCGATGCCCAATTTTTTTAAATTTTCATAAACACACATTTTGAGTACCTCCCATTTATTCTTTCTCAGCATATCTATAATAACTTTATGGTAATTGAGTTGAGGAAGCTGGAACCGTCGGCTTTCCATACCCGGCTTAGCTATTAAGGGTTCATGGCATACGAAAACGGATTAACAAATACATTATATATAACCCGTTTACAAATAGCCAGTCGTCCGGTCAAGACACAGGGAGGATAAAATATCCTACTTTCTTTACCCTATTTATAGAAGTCAGCCTGGAGGAACAGATTATATCAATACTAATGGACAAAATATCATCTTGACACTATATATCGCAGATAATATAGTGGGCATATCGCTATACCACTATGGATTTCATCAATGGATAGAAAAATAGATGTGAGGAAACCAACCCAGATGTGACAACAGGCTATAAAGATATTCCATATGATGTCATTCTAAACAAGATGGCTACTTCGATAGCAATCGGCAATGCACGACATGATGTTAATCTGTGATCAGATTTGTCCAGTATAATGGTTCATTCTATTGATCATGGTATTCATGATTGTTCAGAAGTATTATATCAGTACTATAGCGGGACACAATCAAAGGCTGAACGGCAGCTTTAAGCCGGTCGGCAGACTATTACCGGCTATTGGTTGCAGAAAAGCGTTTATGAAAATCATTGAAACAGGAGATACACTATGGACCGTGATTTGATAGAGCAACTAGAGGAAAGCAGATATTTGAAAAAGACCTTGAAGGTCGATCCGGATCAAGCCGGCGAGACCCGCTGGCTGAAAAAAGCCGTACATGAAGCGAGGAAGATATCGCTGGCAACGGAACCTGAAAACATTTATCACGAAGGCCCCGGCAGACTGTTGGTATGCTATGAAAACACAATGTCCGGAGAGGGCAGCCTCAAACTGACCGTTCCGATGTCACCTGGCGTAAAATCCTCCAATAACCGTTCGTATGCTGTCAGTGAAATATTCAGGCAACTTGGCGATGAAGACATCACCCGTTTCAACCGCATATCGCTCTGGATAAATGCCGAAGCTCCAGGTTTCCACTGCCTGTATTACATAATTTCCATTCATAATTCCGGAGAACATATCATGCCATTGCCCGGACGTTTTGAAGGAACTCACAATCCGTGCCTTTCTCCTGGGAAATGGCATCATGTAGTCTGGGAAATCCCATATATATACAGAGATCACGTATCTGCCATATCCTTCGGAGTCTCGCTGAGCGGGAGCCTTCCCGAATGCGCAGACGAGGTAAGTGTTTATTTTGATGGACTGCAGCTGGAAACAGTCGATGAAGAGAACTACCTGGGCTTTGATCTCAGAAAAAATAGCATAGCATACTGTCACAGCGGTTACAGGAGCTGCGCAGTTAAACAGGCATTGGTTCAGTACTGCGATGCGGATAGCTTCTATATACTTGACAGGAATAAAAAAAGAGTTTTTGATTCTAAAGCGAAAAAGCTTGATAATGAATTCAAACTACTTGATTTTACAAGCTTTGACTTACCGGGACGATACACCCTCCACATCGGGGATTTATCCACCAACCCGTTTTATGTAGGCGATGATGCTTATTTATCTGCTGCCTGGAAAACGCTCAACTTTTTCTATTCAGAGCGGTGCGGTGCGGACATACCCGGTATACACTCAATATGCCACCAGGATGTCATGTGCGTTCATCCCGACGGACGCAAAATAAACATATCCGGCGGGTGGCACGATGCCGGTGATCTATCGCAGAGCCTTCTGAACACGTCCGAGTCGGCTTTTGCAATGCTCGAACTGGCACAGTCAGTAAGGGAGAAAGAGCCGAAGCTGTACGAGAGGCTTCTTGAAGAAGCACGCTGGGGTCTGAACTGGGTAATGAGGACACGGTTCGGCGACGGATTCAGAAACGGAGGATGCCTTACCGGTATCTGGACAAAGAACGTTATCGGAGACAAGGATGATATGACTTCGACCGCGCGGAACAACGCAGCCGAAAACTTTTCGGCTGCGGCGCTATGCGCCAGGGCGGCTTGCATGTATGCGGACGACGGAGTATTTTCGAACTGGTGCCTTAAAAGCGCAAGGGAGGATTATGGCTTTGCGTGCGACGGCATAGGCGTAACAGGAAAAAACGGGAAAAACGAAGCCATCTTATATTCGCAGGCGGCTATTGCAGGATATGAGCTGTTTATCGCCACGGACGAAAAGGAATATCTCGAGCTCGCAGCGAAGCACGTCCGTGTTGTCATGGCATGCCAACAGATAGAAAGACGCAGGGATATCAATATTCCTCTCAGGGGTTTCTTTTATGAAAACAGGAGCAGGAAAAGAATACTCGCATTCTTTCACAAGAGCTACGAGCATGCCCCCCTTCAGGCTCTGACCTGCCTTTACAGGATAGCTCCGGACCATCCGGACGCAAACCTGTGGAAGGGAAGCATCGAAGCATATGGTGATTACCTGAAGGCTACCGCCGGTCTCGTCGCGCCATACAACATATTACCAAATGCAATATATGAAGTCGATAACACTGACTTTTCGGAGATATATCATGAAGGAGACCATTCGGTGGGTCAGCCGACGCTTGCAGAATACAACGAACAGGTGAAAAACGGGATAAAGCTTTCCGACACACACTATTTGCGCAGATTCCCTGTGGCATACCAGTTCCGCGGCTTCCATGCGACAATTATGAGTAAGGCAAAGGCTGCGGCATATGTTTTTAAAGCGCTGGGAGACAGGAAGTATCTCGATATCGCCGTACGGCAGATGGAATGGATACTCGGCTTTAATCCTTTTGCTATGAGCAGTGTATACGGTGAGGGCTATGATTTTCCGCCCCTCTACGTTGGGTTCTCGGATCAGCTTACAGGTGCTGTACCGGTGGGCTTTGAAACATTCGAAAATCTCGACCTGCCTTTCTTTCCCATGCAGGTCGCACCTACCTACAAAGAGGTCTGGGTTCATACTACATGCAGGCTCATGTGGCTGATTGCCGACTTGTATTGATCGTTGCCTGCTGAGCAAATTCTAAGGCTGAACTATGTATATGAGCTTGTGCCCGAAGAAATGAAACCTGTGGTCCAAACCTTCATAAATTCCCTTGGCATGGGCCTGAACGCGATAATGGGAAATTACAGCTGCCGACTTAAGATCCATTCGGGATCAAATCCCTGTAAAGGACCGGTAACATCAGCGACACCATAGCAATATTGCTTTTCCCGCTGTTATTCATTCTCGGGAAAATACTTAAAAAGGAGTGCTGCAAATGCTGACGGCAATCAGGGTAGTATGTTCCGATAAGAACGGAATCCATCAGGAATCAGCGAATATGACATGGAAGGTATCAAACAAGTTGGATTCGCAAACCCGGACGGCGGGTATGTCGTGGTACTGGCCAACCCCGGAGCGGCGACGGAGGTTAGTCTGATGATTAAGCGCAAACCACCTAAATCTCCGTTACAAAAAATTCCCTATCACCTTTGATTTTTAGTTGCAACAAATGAGCAGTTTATCACGGAGGGAGGCTTTCAATTGCAGCAAGCAAATACATTCAGAAGAGGTAATTCTGTCTACACTATGAAGCCAGAAGACGGACACGCGGTTTTCCTGACCAGGGAAAACTTTTCTGTCAAGGGCGATGGAATAAGCGATGATACGGATGCCATTCAGGAAGCAATATATAAAGCGCAGGCAGAACGCCGGTACGGAATAGTATTCATTCCCGAAGGTACTTACAGGATAAGCAGGACGATTTACATAGGCAAAGGCATGAGGTTTATGGGCTATGGTAAAAAGCGCCCGGTGATAGTGCTCGGCCCAAACACTCCCGGATACCTATCCGCCGTTCCAGAAGACAAGGGTGGGGCAAATTACATGTTCTGGTTCACAGACCGTGTTCCGCTGCCGGGGGAGCCTGTGAAGGACGCGGGCGCAGGCACGTTTTACAGTGCTATTTCGAATATAGATCTCAGGATCGAAGAAGGCAATCCTCATGCTGTTGCTCTTCGTACCCATTTTGCCCAGCATAGCTTCATTTCGCATGTCGATATCGACATCGGAGAAGGTAAAGCCGGAATTTTTGATGTTGGCAACGAAATTGAGGATGTCCGTTTTTTTGGCGGAGATTACGGCATATATACGACCAAGCCATCTCCGGGATGGCAGTTCATGATGGTCGACACATTTTTTGAAGGCCAGCGAAAAACAGCCGTAAAAACCCGTCAGGCCGGCCTGACGATAGTCAGGATGAATGTCAGAAATACGCCGGCGGTCATCGAGACAGATCCCGGCTGCTATGAGAAGCTTTACTTAAAGGACTGCCTTTTCGAAAATATCAACGGACCTGCCGTAGTTATCAGTAATGAGAATAATTCCTTCAACCAGATAAACTTAAGAAACGTGGCTTGCAGCGAAGTTCCCACCCTTGCTTTTTTCCGCGAAAGCGGAAGGGTCATCGAGGGAGCTGGCAAAAACTACAGAGTCAAGTCGTTCGTGCATGGTGTCCAGATCAATAAATCAGGCTCTGACGAACAGCTCAAGACATCATTCAGCCTTACGCCCCTTAAGTTCCTTCCCGAGCCTTTCGACACGGATATACCGTTGATTCCCAATATGCGTGAATGGGTCAATATCAAGTCCCTCGGCGCTGCTGGTGACGGAGTGACCGACGATACGGACATCATCAGGAAAGCGGTGGAAAAGAACAGGGTTTTATACGCACCAACCGGCAAATATATTATAACGGATACTATTATCCTGAAACCTGATACCGTTATTATAGGCTTTAACCCGATAGCTGCAAGGTTTATTATACCGGATAATACGGAGGCCTTCGGCAGTATCGGTTCTCCCAGGGCTTTACTTGAAGCTCCGAAGGGAGGCTCCAACATAGTCATGGGCATCGGTATTGACGCCGGGGGACGTAATCCGAGGGCCGTCGGGTGCAAATGGATGGCAGGTGCAGACTCCTATATGAACGATGTGAAGTTCCTTGGCGGACACGGGAGCATGGGCGATGACGGAAGCTTTGTACCGCTGTATGATCCCAGCCATTCGAGCGATGCAAATCCGGATAGAAAATGGGATTCGCAGTATTGGAGCCTTTGGATTACAGAGGGCGGAGGCGGCATATTCAAGGATATCTGGACCGCCAGTTCCTATGCGGCAGCCGGTGCGTATATATCCGACACGTCGACTCCCGGATGCATCTATGCTATGTCTGTCGAGCATCATGTCCGGAACGAAGTAAGATTTAGAAATGTATCAAACTGGGAGGTCTTTGCGCTTCAGCTTGAGGAGGAAAGGGCAGAAGGCTGGAATTGCCAGCCTCTTGAAATAATTAACTGCAGAAACATGGTTTTTGCGAACCTCTATCTATTTAGAGTGATCTGGCATGTAAATCCATACCCCTATGCCATAAAGATCTGGAATTCAAAGAATATTGAGTTCTTGAACGTGCATAACTACTCGCAGATAAAGTACACATTTGACAACACCCTGCTCGATGTAAATACCGGCACTGTAATCAGACAGTGGGAATTCGCAGCATACTGTGTGAAAGGCAAAACGAAGGCAAGGCGTTTCCGCGGGAACGAAGGTACGGCCGGAAAGCTGGCTGAAGGCTTTGAATTCATTGACGCCGCCTGTGCCGACAGCCAGGGGAACGTTTATTTCAGCGACTCAAGATGGAGAAGGATATACAGGTGGTCCGACCGGATGGATTGCCTCGAATTTGTGACCGACACTCCCCATAAAGTACTGTCGATGGCTTGTGATACATGGGACAACCTTATTGTGGTAATAGAGTATATGCCGCAAAAAGGTGCGACTTTGAACGGCAGGCCTGAAATCTATGAAAAGCCGGAGGATTCATTCGGCACATCCTACGGGTACTGGTACAATGTCGGCTCAGCAGTCAAAGTATACGCTATCGATCCGGAAAACCCGGATGAGGATATGCAGGTGCTTGAGCCCGTCCCCGCTGCAACAGTGAAGAGGATAGCCAAAGCTCTGCATCCTGCGGATAGGTGGCGCGACAGCGGCGATTTTCTCAAGGTTGCGGTAAACAGGTTCGAATATTGCTATGTCGCTCCCGACGGAGTCACCGTGATACCCGTATGCTACGACCTCATGCGTGCGAGCGCATTACTCGAGGCATATCCGGGTAAGCCGTTCCTTGCTGTAGACGAATATAAAAAGAGGACATATCTCTTTAATGTCGATAAAGATGGATGTCTGACCGATCCCCGCATCTTTGCCGAAAGAGGGGAAAATAGCATAGCTGCGGATGGTGATAATATTTATATACCTGACGGTCAGATTTATATATACTGTAATGACGGAAGCCCGAAGGGCATGATCGAGGTCCCTGAGCGTCCGTCATGCGTGGTGTTTGGCGGTAAAGCAAAAAAAGATCTCTTTATTACCGCAAGATCCTCGCTGTATGTAGCAAGATCAAAAAAACAAATTTAGCAGCATATTTGACAGCACAGATTTTTTCTTTTTTGCATGTCGAACTCACGTTAATATCTATCAGGAAGCAATAGACCCCTGAGTTTGTTCAGGGGTTTATTGCGGAATAAAGAGAATTTTACTGTACAAAATCACGAGCAATTTCATCTTTCGTCGTAAAGTAATGTAAACATCGATCCCGGTCCCCTGCATTATTGATTCGCATTTTCCAATCAGTACACCTTGCCGTGCAGGTTCATTTAAATCTGATACAGCTTCTAAATCACATCTTCATTGACCAGACGGCCGCCGAACCCGCGCACCGTATCGATCCAATGCTGCTCGGTCTCCCGCGTGGGCGTATCGAACTCGACGTGGGGCACATCGTCCGTAATGCCGAAACGGCTTATTTTAGACACACCCAGCCTATGGTAGGGTAAAAGTTCCGCGCCCATGAAATTGGGATACTCGCAGGTCAACTCTGCAATCTTCTTAAAATGCTCCTTTGTATCGTTTTGCCCTGGCACGATGGGGCAGCGGATCAGTACATTCCGGCCCTCTTCATAAAGCTTTTTGAGATTCTCCAGCACCAGCACATTGTCTGCTCCGGTGAGTCGTTTATGCATTTCGGGATGGGTCGCCTTAAAATCGACTAAAAACAGGTCGACGTTCTCCTTCACATCATCCAACAAGGCGAAGTTGTAGACGGCGTTGGTCTCAAGAGCGGTATCTATGCCGCGCTCCCTGGCCATAGCCAGGACGGTTTTTAAAAACTCGTGCTGCAGTATCGGTTCGCCGCCCGACAGGGTGATGCCGCCTCCGCTGGTCTCGTAGAATATTTCGTCACGCATGACCTCTTCGATAACCTCCTCCGCAGTCGAGTTACGTCCGACGATGGTGAGGGCCTTTGAATAGCATTCCTTCGCACACTGCCCACAGTGAACGCATTTGAACCAGTCGAGCTTATGCACGCCGGCATTCATTCTATGGCACTGGTTCGGGCACACCTTGAAGCAATACCCACAGCCTATGCAGCGCGACGGCACGAACGACAGTTCAAGCGGCCTTGTCAAAAGGCTCTCAGGGTTATGACACCACAGGCAACGCAGATTGCAACCTTTGAGAAACACGGTGCATCGTATGCCCGGCCCGTCATGTACAGAAAAATGCTGAATGTCAAATATATGCCCTACTGTATTTTTATCCACGATCCTGCCTCCTAATATCATGTGTTCCACGGCTCACGCCGCACGGACAAACCGCTCTGCCGGTCTGTTCAGCAAACATTATTTATTATTGATTTATTAAGCGTTATGGTACTTCATGGCAAGAGCGTATAAGTACCAGGAGCTGTGTGGGATCCATTGTTCACCCCAACGCCAGTTATCCTCCTTACCTTGACCCAGGTCGTTAATAAATTCTATGCCTTCCTCATCCTCAGAATGGCTGGTGATACCATTTACTATGCCGGCCGGACATTGAAGACGATAGGTTCCCCCTGAAAAATATCGGGCATTTTTATATCCAAAACCATGGATCATACAAATATCGAATGGATTTAACCCCATAATCCAGTCGATACACTGTTGTGCATAGAGACGCAGTCGTTTTTCCAGATTTTTATCGCCGGTATGTCCAGCCACATACAAAGCAGCGACGCTGAGAGATGCCAGGCGGGCGTTCTCCCCCTGCCACCAGGGACTCACCGTGGTTTCATGGGGAAAGAAAAACCGGTTCTGCAGTTTACCTTCCGGGTTCTTCCAAGTATATCTGGGATATCCAAATGGATTTGTAGTATCGTCCGTTATATGGATCTCGTAGCGCATTGCCATTTCCGCTATCCTTAAAGCCTTTTTCGCTGCCCCGGAGGTAGGATCGGCTTCAAAAAACGTCATGAGCGACACTACGGGCAAGCCCGCCTCGGCAGCATGATAGTAAGGCATGTCCTCATCCACATTCCAGCGGACCATATCTTCATCTGCAGGTATGGTATGGCTTATTAACTGTTCCAACATATCTTCGGCCATTTTATATCTGGCTGGTTCATTGGTGGTTAAATATAATTCGGTAGCAGCAACTAAGGCGGCATAGCGATCCACAAGATTCCAACGACCGTCATTTGCATAACGCTCATTGTTTATCAATAGATAATCGTAAGAGCGTATTGCAGTTTTTAAATATTCTTCTGACGTAAATTTCTGACCGGGATAGGAATGACGCGCAGCTATAGCAAGTGCGGCGATGGCAAAACCTCCGCCCATGCGGAAGGCAACTTCATAAAATTCCTGTGTGACTACTTCCTTGCCAGCGGTAAATGCATTGCCAAACTGTGCAGATGAACGCCTAAGTTCATATCCGATGTGGCGGGTGCGATCCTTAGAGCCAAATTCACGCATACCCCTGCGGATGGAGCGGTAGAAAGAGCCGGACGGAGCAGCCCTGCGCATTAAGTGGTCGGCGCCATAGGTACCCTCAGTGAGCATATGTCCGAAAAATTCTTGCGGTACACCTGTAGAACCCTCCTGTTGCTGTCTATACCAATGTTTTGTAATATCATTCGCTTTATAGAACACATATGCTGACAGGGAAGTCTGTTGAGGGGTATAGTATTTGGAATGGGTGAGATGCGAAAGGTGGATACCATAGTCCCCTGTGGCATCAAACCAGCCTCCTGAGGCATCAATCCGCTCGGGACGCTGATCCTGGAACATCACGTTTTTATCCTGGGCTTCCCACTCACCTACATCCCTTTGACTGCGAAAGTAATAAACAGTGTTCATCATCATCTCAAAATCGAGAATACATGCCCGGATCTCAAACGGGAATGAAATTGCGTCTCCAGCTTTAAAATAAAACCGTCCCTCTCTTATAAAAGGGGTAAAATCGATTTTATAAAAATGACCCTTGTTCCATCTTGCGATCTCTCCTGCATATTCAATTATACCCTCGTAAACCACTTGGCCGGAGGAGCTGTCAAGCAAGCTGAACTTTTCTGAATCAAGTTCTGATTCGGTATTAAGAACAGCGGTCTTAACATCATTTGGCCGATAACCAATTTGATTGACATATATACGCATTTAGGATTCCCCATTTCCGTACCTGGTTAATATGATTGTTGTCATATACATGAATTAAAGGATGATTTCGGCCTTATCTTCTTCTTTTTCTATCAGATGTCCAATCTTATCATTACGGAAGGTACGTTCAGGGAGCATGCACAGGATATGGGCTTCCTCCGTGCCAATGCAGTACTGTGTACCGTGAACTATGAGGGGCTTCAGCTTTACAAAAGTTCCCTTGGGTACGATGAAAGCTTCAAGGGTTTTAACGGAAAATCCGGTCCCTGGCAAAATCCCGGCAAATATAATAACATCTGCATCCAGGGGAAGAAGCCCTTCGCAGGTGTATTGATGGGCCTCCATAGAGCTGACGATATTTTTTTCTTTCTTTTTTACACTGCAACAGCACACGGATGGCAAGGTAGTCGTACCGAAATTCAGTTCAATGAGATCCGGGAAAAAGCCTGCGGGATTCACAGAATTCTTACCCATGGATTCATCATCCAGAAGGTTTTGAAAAGTTCCGTATTTTTGGAAGCTCTCGTGACACAGTGGTTTTGCTTTAATTTGAATCATAGATTTATCCTCACTTTACTTAAATTTTCAATGAACTGAAACGCAGGAATATTTGCACACTCTTGCGTTTCAGTTGTTCATCGGATACTACGTAAGGCTGTCATTCTGAAAAACGGTAATGTTGTTTCCTCCATATGCCCTTTAACGGAAAATGCTATTTGTTTCGTTATAAAGAAGAAGGACCGCAGTTAAGATCGTCCCATTCGATATGCCTGATGAACCGGATGGCTTCTTTTAAACAGCGGGTATATTGTCCGTAACAACCGGCAACATGGTGTATATATGGCCCAAAGACAAACTTTTCTTCTACCCTCTTCCAGTTATCTGTTTCAAAATATGCATAAGTGCCGGTAGTAGGCGGCCCATCAACAGCTTTACCCTCAACTGCCACCATTTTGTAGTTTCCATTTAGATCGTCAAGACGAGCGATTGTGATCTCCCCTTTTTTAAGCTGGAAACGGCCTCTTCCTTCCAAAAGATAAGGCTGGGAATCCGGATCACGCAGGGAATATGGGAACGGGCCGCAATGCCACAGCAGTTCAGCATTATCGTTCTCCGGATGGCGTATTGTCAGATCAGCAAAGAAACACACACTGTCTCCCAGTGCTGCGGCTTCCAGCATAATAGATGTTACAACTCCGTTTATATCTGTTTCACAGCTAATGGGGTATCCTTCATCCGTCATTTCGCCAACTATGAAGCAAGGCGTAAACCCGAGAAACGGGGGGAATGCCGACCAACATTCGAGAGCCGCGCCACGGCAGCCCATGGCAGAAAGAGATTCCTTAAGCGTAAGCTTGAATGCAGCCATGGAAACGACTTTTTCTTCCGACATTCTTGATGTATCTACTTTTGATTTTAATTGGCGGATATATTCTTTAATTTCACTCTCTTTCCCTTTTTTAACATCTTCCATTCGTCTTATTATTGTGCCGACTCCCAGAGGGATAACCTCAATGCCGAAATTCTCCACAAGTCCAGCCTCACTTGAAATAACACTCATAAACGAGGCGGGGCGTTGGCCTATTTGGGCTATTTTAAGCCCCTTCAAGCTTTTAACTACGGACGCGGTCCGTATGAATGTTTCAAAGCCGTTTCTAAATTCTTTACTTTCCGAATGTACGTTGCATATATAACTATATGTGACGCCAAAACGTGCCATCGCCTTTGTAGCCGCAAATATGCCGCATTGTGTATCTCTGCCGCGGGATTCGTCCGAATTCGGCCTTTCATCCCGCGCTCCCCACACCAACACGGGAAGTTTAAGCGCTGCTGCGACACGGGCTGCAACAACTTCCTCTCCAAAATCGCAAAATGCGATAAACAGCGCGTCTGCCCTGTTTGTTTTCATCTTCTCAACTACCTTATCAACATGTGCTGAATTCGATAGGATACCGTTTTCGCAAATGTCGTCAATATCTATAAAGCTTACTGCGTCAGGCCGGATTTTGTCGATCACTCCCATGAAAAGCTGCTTTTGCCTTAACGCTTCCTGCATACTCAAAAAACCTCTCCGTATCGGAACAACACCAATTCTTACTTTCTCAGCCAACATTTTCTCACCCCAACAATTTTTTAGTTTTTTCATCGAGAAACATCATCTCGTCGCCGGTAAGTTCCCAACCCATTGCATGACAATTACCTTTCGCATGATCCGTCGTACGCACGCCGATCAGCGCCGTGTTGACATACTCTTTCTGAACCGCCCAGTTTACTGCGACTTCCGCCACCGGCACACCATGATTTTCAGCAATCGTATCCATGCTCTTAATCAATGTCATAACCTTTGAGAACTTTGGCTCGCGAAAGAAGTTGTAAAATCCTCCTCTTACGTCGCCCTCGCCAAATTCCGTGTACTTGCGTATACTGCCGGTAAGAATTCCCGCGCCAAGGGAGCCGTAAGTCATTGTCGCGATCCCGCTGCCGTGAGCCCATTTAATGTTCGTCTCTGCTGACCTGTCCACCATTGAAAAAGGTAGCTGCGTGACCGTCACATCCGCGTATTTTGATGCTTCTTCCGTTTGATCCGCGGACAGGTTTGACACTCCTATAAACCGTATCTTACCCTGCTTTTTTAAATGGCCCATCGCTTCCATCGTCTCCTGAAGCGGTGTATTTTCATCCGGCCAATGCAGCAACAGGATGTCTATATAATCGAGCTTCATCCGCTTAAGCGACCCTTCGCAACCCTTTAGGACCTCGTCCCATGTCGCCGTTTTGACGGCCATACCTGGCTTATCAATATTCATACCGCATTTTGTAGTAATAATCAGTTCGCCTCGAATACCGCTAATAGCCTCGCCTATAACCTCTTCAGCCAAACCTCTTCCATATACCGGCGCAGTATCTATAAGATTCACTCCCAAATCTAGCATGGCGTGAACCGCTGCTATCGAACCTGCTTTATCGCTTCCTCCCCAGCCTCTGCCGCCCATACCCCAGGTTCCGACTCCTATGGCGGAAACCTTAAGGTCTGTCTTTCCAAAGGATTTATATCTCATCAGTCCGCCTCCCGGTTTCATTAATTGTATTTTCAAGCGCTTTTGAGTACCACTTTACGCGTTCGTCCAATTCCGGACAATCTATTGCGCCGGTACTTAAAAATGCCCTGACTGTTTTTGAATCAGGAATGCCTGCGCGTCCACCTAACCGTGTAACTTTTATCGCTGAAACTGCGCTTCCCCACCGTGCGCATTCGCGGGCATCCCATCCCTGTAAAAGGCCATGGATAAAAGCCCCGTGAAAGACATCGCCTGCGCCGGTAGTATCCACGACAGGCACGCTGAAAGCCGGCAACGTAAAGAAAACCCCGTCTGCTCCCATCCCGGCACAGCCTTTCTCTCCAAATGTAAACACGACTATTTCAGGTCCTTTTTTTTGTATTTCGCGACAGCATTCCTCTATATCCTTATTACCCAGCTTGTCGAAGAAAAATTCCGAGGCGATAAATACGTCAATCATATCGAGCTTATCCACTATCGCCGCGTCATACCTATCGGCATCAATGACCACCTTTCCTCCCGCCTTGCGAACTATGCGCATAGCCTCCGCGAACACGCCTCTGACACCGGGAATGTGCAGGTATTTTACCTGTTTCAGGTAATCAGCATCCAATTCTGCAACAAGGGGGGCGCCACCGCCCTGCCAGATTACACTGCGGCTCATCGTTTCCCGTTCAGACAACACCAACGACAGAGAGGTGCAATATCCTGTAAGCTGCTGTAGATGTGAAATATCCACATTATGCCGGATAAAGTCCCATTTTATCACCTCTCCGTATAGATCTGCCCCTATATTGGCGATAACCCCGCAGCTGTCTCCCAACCGCGCAAGCGCTATTAATGCCGTCGCCGCTTTGCCGCCGCCCTGCCAGCTTGATTCGAGAATAGGAATGCTGCAGTTCGTACTGGGCAACCTGTCCAAATTCACCAGAAAATCCATACATGGAGCGTCTATTCCAATAACATCAATCATGCGTATTACCCCTGTATTCCTTTGGATTTAACAACCTTATCTTGGAACGTACATATTCCACCGCATTTGCCTGCATGGCATGGAGCACGCCGTAGAAAGAATCCTGTCCTTCGACAACGGGCTTCTGAGCTTCGTACAAAGAACAGCTGTATTCAGTCGCTATATTAAATTTACAGATACCTCTTACGACTGATTCGCGAATCTGATCATCCGGAATTCCCGATCCGCCGTGCATTACCAGCGGTATATCGGTTTCGGCTTTTATGGCGCTTATTCTGTTAAAATCGATTATGGGCGCCCTCAAATAATGACCGTGGCCGTTGCCTACAGCTATGGCCAATGAATCCGTCTCCGTCAGTTCCACAAAGTGTTTTACATCAACAGGGTCGGTATAATTATTAGGATTTGTATAATCCTCCAGTTTGCTTCCGCTTCCGACATGGCCCAGTTCGGCTTCCACATCAACACCAAAAACATTCGCCACACGTTTTACATCCGCTGTTATACGTACATTATCATCAAAGGGCAATAAAGAGCCGTCGATCATAACTGAACTGAAACCAGACTCAATACCGGCGATTGCCGTTTCAAAATCCCTTGCGTGATCCAGATGGAGGCCAACCGGGATTTTAGCATTGCGAGCCAGATCCTTTACCGTTTCGGCTATAACCTTCATAGAAATATGCACCGTATAGCCCGGATAAAACTGGATGATAACCGGCATACCCTCCTCTTCTGCGGCCATTACCGCCCACCGCACCGACTCGTAATTGAACACATTGAAAGCTGGCACGGCGTAAGAGTTCATCGTCGCGTGGCGCAGTATCTCATTAACTCTTGTAAGGCTCATAGGCATAGCTCCTTTTATTTTCGATTCTCAAGTTTTAAACCCCCGCCTTCGGGCGGTATACGCTTTCAGCCTCAGTGTAGATCTGAAAACGCAATGATCCATAAAACTTTAACAAAACATATTAAAAATGAACTTAGGAGATTGTATCTATCCTCGTCGACAAGGTGATTCAATCTCCTAAATTACATAAATGAAACGCCACTATTTGTAATGAATCTCCAGGAGAACTTTTCATCCTAAATTCTTAACCGTCGGAACCTAGTCTGAAATATCCCCGGTTCAAGCTTGTTTGCTCAGTAGATTCATTCCTTTTGCATTCAATTCGTCTAGAACCGGGTGAACCAACTCTATTTTTTCAGTTTTGCATTCATTTCGTCCAGAACCGGCTGAACAACCTTCATTTCCTTAGCAACCCACGTTTTCCATTTATCCTCCATATTACCTTTGGCTACAACCAATTGAGCATATTCTTCGGGCAAATTGAAGTTGGCTCTATGCCTGGCGTCCGAATCAAAGAAAAAGGCATTCCAGTTGGTTTTACCAAGCGAACCATTGCCAGTAAGTGAATACTTTGTTAGGTATGTATTTTTCGCCATGTCACGGTACTCCTGCGGATAGGTTGGATTAACCAGCCCAAAGTCGTCGGACAGGATATACAGATTGTGATAGAATGGGCGGATGGATTCGTATTTGGTCACTGCGGTCTCGCCCGGTTTCATCAGGTTTTGGAGTTTCCCTTGATCGTCAAGCTTCCAGTCTGTCCCCTCAATGCCCATTCTGATCTCATTCTGACCCTGATCTGTGCATGAATAGTCAATGACATCCATGACACGTTCAAATTTCTCCGTTGACAGTTTCGTCGAAAAGATGAGGGCTCCCCAGTAATTATTATACTCAGGCGAGTGATATTTGCCGTCATCGCCTATGCAAAAAGCGTATTGCAACCATTCTTCGGGGTTTACAACCAGATTTGTTTTAAAATTATCCGCAAACCTAAGTGCGACTTGTGCCATGGCATCTCCCTCACACATCGCAGAAATGCCTGCAGTATAAAAATTTTCCTGATGATTAATACCCTGTACATAAAACTCGGGAGTCAAAAGTCCTTCATCATATGCCTGCTGATAATATTTCAAGCCTGTCAGGGTTTCCGGCGCCGCAGGGCCCCATTGGAAATTACCATTAGCGTCCTGATAATACTCAGCCGTATTGCTACTGTAAGTACTTTGTGGATAAATAAAATACCATGGAAGTTCATTTACGCCACCGCCCATTGGAGCGAGCTTACTTCCAACATGGCCCGGATCTTTCTGCTTTATGAGCCGTGCGATATCCAGAATCTCCTCAGATGTGTAATATGGTTTAATTTCTGCACCGACCGCTTTCAACCAGTCTTTGCGCATATAAATACCCTGATTGTCCACCAATGTTTCCACAGGCTTATTGGTAAAGAAAATCGGTCTAGGCAGATAATATGTGCCACCGAATACGTCATCAAGCATAGGTCCTATTCCTGTGTTCTCATACGCTTTTGCTGCATTAGGCCAATTGCTCTCCCAATCATCCGGCAACTTCTTGAGTAACCCCTGTTCGGCGTAAATAGAACCATCTACGTGGTTATATTCCCATTGAGCCACATCAGGCAAGTCTTGTGAGTTGACCCATATACGAATCTTTTCATTCCATTGGTCGTATGGTACTGCGATCATGTCCCATTCAAGATTGAACCGATCCCCCCATGTCTTGGCAAAATCGTCTTTGTTGATATCCTTTTGTTGATCACCAAATACTGCCCATGAAATTTTCAGATGAGTGCTATAATCTTTTGGGGCAGGCTCCGTAGACACCGCCGCAGACGCTGTTGACGCAGCTGACACCGTTGACGCAGCCGTGTCTGAAGTAGCTTTTTGACTGGAACATGCGACTATCTGAGACATAAATGCTACTACAAGTACTACTGCAAGCAGACTCTTAATGATTCGGTACTTCTTTGACATATCTGTTACCTCCTATGTTTTTTATTTTAACGGGAGATTTTTCCCGCCAAATACTAAGGAAAGCCCTAGGACTTTATTGCTCCTATCATCACGCCTTTTACAAAATGCTTTTGCAAAAACGGAAACACGCACATTACCGGCAACATTGTGACCATTACAGCCGCCATCTTCAAACCATTTGAAAACTTTTGCTCGTCTATGAGCACTCCGCCTGACGCTGAAATTTTATCCAAAAGCTGGGATTCCATTACTATGCTGCGAAGCACAAGCTGCAACGGCTGTAGATTTGGATTTCTGATGAAAATCATTGCATTGAACCATTCATTCCAGCGGTCAACAGTGTAAAACAAGGTTACAGTGGCTATAATTGGCTTCGACAGAGGTAGAATGATACTAAAAAGAGTTCTCCATTCACCGGCCCCGTCTATCCTGGCTGATTCAACAAGAGCTTCGGGCAGACTGGAAAAGAAATTTAACATAATTATCATGTAGAATGTATTAATGCCGTAGGCAAAAACCACCGATCCCAAAGTGTTTGTCAGTTCCAGCTTCATCATAAGCATGTACATGGGTATTATCCCGCCATTAAAGAGCATGGTTATCAGCACAATATTAAAAATCAGCTTGCGGCCCGGGTACCTTTTACGGCTTAACCCATAGGAAAAACTGGTGGTTAGAAAAAGGTTTAGCGGCAAGCCAAGAAGCAGTATTTGCAAGGTTGTGCGATATCCAGTCAAGATGCGCGGATCTTTTAAAAGATCCATGTAGTTCTTAAGTGTCGGATGCATTGGGAAAAGCAACAGCGGCTTCATAACATATTCCTTGTTGGTGGTAAAAGATATGACGATGACATTAATAAATGGGAATATGATTATCAGCGTCCATAACGATAAGAAAAAAATCAGCAGCATATCGTAAATGTTTATTTTTTTTCTCATAATAAACCCTCTTTCTTTCAACTTAACCCAGAAGTCCGTCACCGCCCATGAGCTTTGCGCCCTTGTCGGCGATCAGGAGAAACACCATATTAATTGTTGATCTGAAAAGGCTGACTGCCATGGAGAAGGAAAAATCTGTCGGGGCCTGGAATGTAATACGGTAAATATACATGTCAAGGGTTTCCGAGACACCCCTCACCGAGACATTGTTCAGATTGAAAATCTGGTCAAACCCGGCGGACATTACACCCCCTACCTGGAGAATGAACATTACTATAACCGTCGGCATGATACTTGGGATAGTAATATGGAAAATCTTTTGCATACGGGTTGCTCCATCTATGTCAGCTGCCTGGTATTGATCCATGTTAATGCCGGCAATGGCAGCAAGATAGATAATTGCACCCCAGCCCGACGATTTCCAAATATCCGTTATATACAGCATAGGCTGGAAGATTATTGGACTACTAAGAAAGCTTATCCGACCAAGCCCTATCGCATCAAGTGTGTTGTTAAGCAGCCCGTGGAGAGTCAGGATATTTGTCAGAACACCAGCAACAATGACCCATGACAGGAAATTGGGGAAAGTGAAGATAGTCTGCATTATCTTCTTAAAGCGTAAGAACTTTATTTCGTTCAGTGCCAGGGCCAATATTATGGGCATGGGGAATTGAAAAATAAGACGTCCGCAGTTTATGTACAGCGTCCTGAAAACAGACTCTAAAAATGCCGGATCACTAAACACATGACTATAATTAAGAAGCCCCGTCCACGGACTGCCCCATATCCCAAGACTAGCCTTGTATGTTTTAAACGCAAGAGTCAAGCCTTCCATGGGGCCGTATGCAAAGACTATGTACCAAACCAGCCCGGGCAGCAGTAGAGTATATGTAACTCTGTTTTTCCAGATCATCTGCAACAAATCTACGCCAGGACGAGCCGTAAGTTCCTTGCTTTTTTTCCCTTCACTAATCATTCTGTATCAGTCCTCCTATATATCCTTGGAAACGGCATACTGTAATAATATGGCAACCAGAAAGAAATTTTCACCAAGACATACCCGCTAAAAAGCGAGAACATTGACAGTATCAATGTTGTTATTCTAAGTATAATAGTTGTTAAGTACGAGATTTAAGATAGTGATAACATATGGCAACAATACTGTGCAATATACATCATTGAATATAACGGAGGATTAATTTTCCGTGTCAGCCAATTGTATACTCACGCATCCTGTGACCCTTTCACCGAAGCTCGCCTCAAACCAGCTCCCTTCTGGCAATCTTTTAAGAAGATTGCTTACAGATTCTTATTGAAATTCCTGTAGGATATGTTCCTTTCCCTGACGTAATATTTACATAACTTTTTTAATATGTGTGTATTATAGCATTAGTTCAAGTTGAATACAGTATGATTTTTTTTCAGCTATAACTTGGCTGTAGCAGTTAATTCATGAAAATTTAAAGTCCGAATTTGAAGGTATTATGCAGTTCCTGGCCTATTCCGGAAATCCTGACCCGTATTTCATACCGGGATGAAAAATTGATCATTGAGAATCTCAGCCTATTGCCCAACAAAACGCATGTTTGCCTTTCGTCTTTCAGCATGTGTTTCAGAGGTGCCTGGCTTAGCTTCCATCTGCTGGCATCCTTACAAGACAGATGTTGCATACTGCTTCAAAACCGGAAAGCAGGAAAACACGCAAGGACGGCTGAAGCATATAACGCCGTCGTAGCCCGCCAGATAAACGGGCCCTGCCATGGATTTAAAGGGCATGCACATGACACATAAGGCATTTCTGTGGAACGGCCAAGATTCCACGGCATGCATACTCAGCTTCAAACTGATGCGGTGGGAATATGAGATCGGGTGTGCACTGGTGATGGCGGTCAAAGGCTTGAAATGCAGTGGCAGCATTGAGTTCATCCAGGCGTTGTGTAATGGCTGTATATTCAACCGGCGCATCACAGGAGGCAGCGGCGGACTGAAGGTGTATGCCGCTGATGGCAGGAATTCCAGCGAGCCTTTAAAAGAAGCCCTTCAGAAGAAAGTCAAACCTGCTGCCCGTTACATTCAAGATACCTGTCGGCGTGACATGGAGCGATGGAAAGATCCGATGGAAGTCTGGAAACTTGTGGTATTCTGCAGTAACAAATATGCTGCTGGGGCGAGGAAGAAGCGCCCTGGCGTGCTTCATAAGGCCCCGCAGTTCATAAGTGACCCTCAAAACATTATTGGTCCACCCCACTAAGGGGCTGCTGTATACATTGAGAACCTGGAATTCTTCAAGCAATCAGGCAAACCGGCCTAATCGGCAAGTAACTGAAAATCAATGGAGCAAAGATCGCCCAGGTGGAGAAGTACCACGGGTACTATTCGAGCAACACCAGTGATGCCATGGAGCCTGGCTAGCACGCCATTAATGCGCACTGCGGGGTTCTGGAGGATTGGGAAAACGTTTGCAGTCACCAGGAACATGCTCAAGGCACAACCAAAATCAGAAAGGTATGAAAAATTGTCATACCGCAATTTTCATGCCGGTGTGCAATTTTTATTGGCAAAAATTAAAGGGGTTGCCTTTATAGGTAACCCCGTATAGAATCATCCTGCAGAATATTGGTCAATGCGAATTATTTACAGGATGATAGCTATACTTAATGCATCATTTGCAAAATTGGTTGCTATTGTTTAGCGACGAGGAGCTTAAAAATAATCATGAGTCCGGCAAATATTAACCAGGTATATTTTTCACGTGATTTTCCTGGACATATTAGTGTAACTGCAGTTGAAGCCTGTACAAAAGCAGATGCTGCAGCAAAACGTATAGCTTTGGAAAAGCATATATCGGCATCATTGATAAAGAGTTGATGAAAAGTTAGCAAAATGGGCAGACAATGAAGAATAATAACCGGTTGCAATCTCTTTGTCAATGGATTGCAACATATCAATTCAAATAAAATGTTTTGTTTATAGAAGCATTCTATTGCATGATTAATAAATTTCCTGAGGAGATTTATTGCCTGGATACAAAATTTCCAACGGAGAATTTTTGTATCCAGGTCCTTTGAGGTGGAAGATATCCTCGCCAACTGAAAACCAAAGTGGTTCCTGCAATTTATGGAAGTCGTAGATATCTTTTGTTAAGTTATTATGTAAATTCTTTAAAAGTTACATTGTCGGCATATTATGCTTCCATTCCTGCAACTTTTCATAACAAAATACTTTCATAATTCCTACAATATAAAATATTAAGTTACAGAAAGCCTGGGTGACTTGCCAAAACCGCAGAACGCACTTTGTCTGATACTATCCCTGACTGTATTGCCAACAATCTAGATCCAGTTTTCACCGATGGCAATGTTTTCATATACTGGGGATAAGGCATCAATAAATAGCCCTGCACAATTCGGAGGTTTCACCTGAACTATCTGTCTGCAGTCTGAACCGCCCGCTTAGCGGGCGGTGGTAATTGGGTATTGATTAGCGATTATACTTAAAGCTTTGATCGTCAATTTTAGCCCATACTGCATCGCATTTGGCCAGAATCTCGTTATCCAGCGGCTTATCATACAACCAGGCAATATTCTGCTTTAACTGTTCCAAACGGCTCATGCCTGTCAGTATGCTATCGACATAACCGACAGAATTACACCAGTTCATGGCCAACCCGGTGATGTTCATACCAGCTTCCCTGGCGATGGTGTTGAGTTCCTGGACGGCCTCCAGGTTAGTGGGCTTCCAGAAACGATCGTTATACTGTTTGTTGTTGGCCATACGTGAACCCTCAGCTGGCTTGCCCAAAAGTTGTTTCTCGGTGAGCAGGCCGCTGGCGATGGGGCTGTAGATGACCAGGCCGATGTCATGCGTCATGATACAGGGCACTAATTCCCTGTCAATGGAGCGGGTAATCAAGTTGTAACAGTTTTGTGTGACCACAGGAGCTATCCCGTTTGCCTTTTCGCTCACGCGTATGAGATCGACGATCTGCCAGGATGCATAGTTGCTCACGCCGATGTATCGGGCCTTACCTGCCTTGACCAGCTGCGTCGCTGCTTCCATGGTTTCCTCGATGGGCGTCTCGTAGTCAGGCGCGTGCAGGTAGAGGATGTCTACATAATCGGTATCCAAGCGTTTGAGACAGGCATCTACGCCTGCTATTATATGACCCCGATGCAGGCCCTCGTCGTTTTTCCTGCCGGTTATATTATAGCGAATCTTGGTGGCAAGCACGGCTTCATCCCTGTGACCCTTAAGGGCTTTTCCGGTAATGATCTCGCTCATACCCCGATTATAAACATTGGCAGTGTCTATGAAGTTGATGCCGTTGTCCAGTGCATAGTGGATGATTTCAATGCCTGCCTTTTCGTCTACCTGGTCGCCAAACATCATGGTACCGACACACAGATTCGAAACATTCAGGCCTGTCCCGGTTAATTTCCTGTACTTCATGCCAAAACCCTCCTAGTTTTATTTAATTCGTTCTCATAGAAGTATCACCTGATATCGAATGATACAATATTTGCTGTTATACTAATTTGTCCTTCAATAAATTCCGGATTACCTGCTTCTCCCATACTTAACGCAGATCCGGATATGTTCTTTAACCTTGTATCATACTCCTCTTTTTTCAATCAAGGCATTAACAATTCCTTGGCATTTTTCCATGAACATAACGGAATCTGTGCTAAAATCAATAAAATTGACACCCTTGGCAATCCACTTTTTTGCGTCACTTATATCCGAACAATAAGTGCCGACAATATGACCTTTCTTTTGTGCTTTGCCGATTAATTTCTCCATAGCATCGACTACCCGTGGATTGTATACATCTCCCTGGAGTCCCATTGACATAGATAAGTCAACTGGACCGATATATATCGCATCAATGCCCCTCACATCAATAATCTCATCAAAGTTTTCCATACCTTCCGCGCCTTCGATTAACGCAATAACGCTTACATCGCGATTAGCCTTTTCGTAATAACTCTCATCACCTTTACCGAACTGATTTGCACGGACGCATGGACATGCTCCTCTACCGCCAAGCGGCGCAAACCTTGAATAAAATACGGCTTTTTCTGCGGCTTCCCTGTCTGTTATATTTGGAATTACAACCGCAGATACTCCCGTATCCAGTGCTTTTTTCAAATATACCTCACTGACTTCGGGTACACGTATGATAGGGATTATATCTGCCGCTTCAGCTGCCCTTACCAGATTAATCGCTGTCTCCGATTCAAATTGCGTATGTTCCTCATCAATGACAACAAAATCAAATTTTGCGTAACCAGCTATTTCGACCATTTCAGCCGCCGGTATCATAATACCGGTTCCAATAAAGCTTCGTCCTGATTCTTTCAACTCGCTAAAACGTCTTTTCATATCCTCACCTCATTTTCATAATCCGAATTTCCTCAAATTGTCGCGGCTTATCTTAATACTGTCAAACGGGCTGCCGTTGCACTTGTCCTGCTCCACAACAGCAATCTCCGTTCCCGAATCACGGCAGGCCTCAATTATTTCCGGCCAATCGAGGTTTCCCATTCCGACTTCTGCAAAATGCTTATTGAGCTGCTCAACATATTCTACGTCCGTATCTACGCTATAGTCTTTGTAATGTACAAGAGTAACGCGTCCCTTGAGACTTCTTATATAAGCGTACGGATTCTTCCCGCCTGTCTGCACCCAGTGTGTATCAATGCAGAAATACACACATTCCGGGTCAGTTTCTCCGGTCAGGATATCCATGCCCGTGCAATCGCCAAACCTTTTAAATTCAAATGCATGGTTGTGGTAGGAAAGCTTCAGCCCCTCTTTTTTAAGTTCATGGCTAATCATGTTCATGTCTTTTGCGAACTGCTCGAAACCTTCCTTTGTTTTTCGCAGGGCAACAGGGATCGAACCTATTCCCACAAACTTAACGCCAAGGGCATGCGCCTGTTCAACTGCAGTCCTGAACGCAGATAAATCACTCTTCATTTTCTCATAGTCTCCGGATGAAGAACAGGTTCTCATACCCATTCCATCAAGAAGGGCTTTGAATTCTCCGGCACTCATATACCCGGGAGTGCCGTATTGAATAATGTCATACCCGGCGGCCTTTACCTTGCCGAGCGTCTCTTCAAGCTGCCTGCGATCTGCTATATAATCACGGACCGTATAAAGCTGCAAACCAATTTCTATTTTTTTAGCCATTACATTACCTCCTCATCATATCCGTACTGGTACACCGTACATGGATATTACAGCAGTGACTATTACAACTGCTTATATTCTACTATGCCGTATCAGTCGTCAAGTACAGTTTCCTGCGCGAACCAGAAATCACCCTGGTGCAAAGCCTTCGGCTGGCTGCAGGTGGTGGTGGGTTCATATATCTTTCCGGTTTCCGTTCCGCTCCACACTCCAAGTATCAGTTCAAATACATGTAAGCCAATATCTGCACTGACGCGGGGATTTCTGTCATTTTTCAGGGCATACGCCATATCTGCGACTCCGATGCCTCTGCTATTACTGCTGAAGCCATGGGTGAAAGGGAGCGTGCATGGCTCGCAATTCGGCCGTTTTAATACGATGGGACCGCTGAAGTCATTCGGGTCATGCATCGTCAGTGTACCCTGGGTACCGATAATTTCAAGCCTCGCTTTGTCGCGTATGCTTTCCGATGTGATTACAAGTGTGCCTAAAACCCCATTTGCGAATTCGAGCGTAGCAGCCATATTGTTTATTGTGTTGACTTCAAAGTTTTCCATATAATTAGGATGAAGCGGATGCAGGAAAGGTCTTGTTTTGTTCCGGGTATTTGCAAAACCGGTGGCTCTTTTCACAGGTCCGAAGAAGTTTACCATGGCATGCAGGTAATATCCCCCCATATCGAATGGTATTCCGCCGCCTGGCCCCTGTAACGCATTTTCACTGCTTGATGCCCATGTAAGGTGATAACCTCTTTGGCACACGCCTAAGACATGGAGGGGCTCACCAATAAGCCCTGCCTCAATCGCCAGCCTGGCCGTCTGATGACCTGCTCCAAGGAAGGTGTCGGGCGCCACAGTCATGAGCAGACCCTTCTCCTTTGCAAGCCTTACCAGTTCCTTTCCCTCTTCCAGCTTAACCCCTATCATTTTTTCACAGTACACATTCTTACCTGCGAGAAGAGCAGCTTTGCTCACTTCATAATGTGCTTTAGGATAGGTAGTGTTTACAACTATTTTGATTTCCGGGTCTTTCAGTATCTCTTCATTGGTCATTTGACGGATGCCATATTCCTCGGCTCTTTTCTTTGAACGTTCGGGAATAATATCCGAGCACCCCACCATATCGGTTATGAGAAAGGTCTGCGTGAGATTCTTCAGATATATGCCGCTTATTTCCCCAGAACCTATAAGGGCCGTTTTAATCGGTTTTACTGCACTCATATAATAGCCTCCTTACCTCTACAATCCGAATTTACTCAAATTGTCGCGGCTTATCTTTATGCTGTCAAACGGGCTGCCGCTGCATTTGTCCTGTTCCACAACAGCAATCTCCGTTCCCGAATCACGGCAGGCCTCAATTATTTCCGGCCAATCGAGGTTTCCCATTCCGACTTCTGCAAAAAGCTTTTCCGTATTCGTCTCTACGTTATAGTCTTTATAATGTACAAGCATGACACGTCCCTTGAGACTTCGTATGTAATCGGATGGATTCTTCCCACCTGTCTGAACCCAGTGTGTATCAACGCAGAAATTTATACAATCCGGGTCGGTTTCTCCAGTCAGGATGTCCATGCCCGTGCGATCGCCAAACCTTGTGAATTCAAATGCGTGGTTGTGATAGGAAAGCTTCAGCCCATCTTTTTTTAGTTCATGACCGATCCTGTTCATATCTTTTGCAAACTGCTCAAAACCTACCTTCGTCTTGCGCATGTCAACAGGGATCGAACCTATTCCCACAAACTTAACATCAAGAGTATGTGCCTGTTCAACCGCAGCCTTGACAGCAGATAAATCGCTCTTCATTTTCTCATAGTCTGCGGAGGAAGAACAGGTTCTCATCCCCATTCCGTCAAGCAGGGCTTTGAATTCTCCGGCATTCATATACCCGGGAGTACCGTATTGAATAATGTCATACCCGGCGGTCTTTACCTTGCCGAGCGTCTCTTCAAGCTGTCTGCGGTCTGCGATATAATCACGGACTGTGTAAAGCTGCAAGCCGATTTCTATTTTTTTAGCCATTACATTACCTCCTCATCATGTTACATAATCGCTTATTACACTTCCATTTAAAGTCTATGTCAGCTGCTTTCTTTCCTTTTGGAATTTAGCAGTTATCCAATTTCATGCGCAGTACGCGAGATGATTTCGTCCTGCATATTGGCGTCCAGATTATTAAAGTATTCGCAGTATCCCGCTACACGCACAATTAGGTTTTGATACTTTTCCGGCTCCTTCTTTGCAGCCTCCAGCATCTTGGTGTCTACAAAGTTGAACTGCAGTTGCACGCCATTGTTCATGAGGTACGCCTTAATCATAGCCTTAAGATTCTGCAGCCCTTTCTCGCCGTGGACCGACGCGGGATTGAGCTTGACATTGAGCGCGTACGCACCGGTTACATTGGTGCTGTTATCTAAGCTGATCGCTGATCTGAGCAGGCGCGTAGGACCGGAGATGTCCTTCCCTTGACTTGGACCCATACCGTCCGACAAAGGAGCACCCCTAAGCCTGCCGTTAGGCGTTGCGCCCACGACCTCGCCCACGGTGATATGGCCTATGAAGCTGAACAACGATACGCAGGCATAACCATATATTCCCTGTTTGTTCACATCATGTACTGTATCGCAAAAGCACTGGAATATCTCCCTGGCGATGGCGTCCACCTCCGGATTGTCGTTACCATAGCAGGGGGTGTTATTGGATAGCATTGCATGTATGTTCTCATACCCTTCAAAGTTGGCGTCCAATATGGTATTAAGCTGCCTAAGAGTCAGCTTCTTTTCATCGTAGACGAATTTCTTTATGGCGGCAAGCGAATCGGCTGCGGTACCAATGCCGACCGCCTTGACCGGCTTCATGGGGCCGAACTTACAGCCGCCTTTGTATATGTCTATTCCTTTTTTAATACACCCTTCCATCACAAGCGTTCCGAATGGATCGCACCATCTCGAGAACAATTCACGATCCTGCCGGTCGCACTTTTCCTTTGTATCCCTTAAACTAAAGCGCATCTGAGCTTTATAGGCCTCGAGGAACTTTTCAAATGTGTCAAGTGTATCGATATCCACAAGCAATTTATCGTCATCGATCGGTGCCATATAGGTGTATGCCTTGGAATCTCCTATCGTACCGCCGCTTAATGTTCTGCTGACCATACCGGCAAAATCCATTTGATTAACGCCCAGCCAGATTGGTGTCCTGCCCATGATCATGTTCTCAACGCAGCCCATGTTGTAATAGTCGCGAGCGTCCTCAAGCGGATATCCCAGTTTGACCAGATTGGGGACATATACCTCGTCGTTGATCATCATGGGATTGCCGATGCCCATTTTAACAGTCTCAGCCACCAAGTCGTAGAGCCACTCGGGAGAGTCCTTGCAAACATGTACCGTAAGGTTGGGATACGGCTGCCTGAGCGTCTGCGTCGCGAGCAGGCATAAGCGGGTAATATCATTGGAAGCATCTTTGCCCCGAGGCGTCTGTCCGCCCACGACCAGAGACACGACTGAACGCATCTTGGGCTCGTTGATCTTGCAGAATAGGTTGCCGATGTACAGTAACGCCTCGTCCTCGGTGATACGGCCGGCCGCAAGATCCGCTTTATAGAATGGGTACATATACTGGTCAAAGCGGGCATAAGAGTTGCAGGAGCCATTGGGAACCTGCAGGTTGCCTATCAGATATATAAGCCATACCAGCTGTAACGCCTGTCTGAATGTCTCTGGCCTATCATGCGTAACTTTTTCGGTAGTCTCAGCCATCTCTATTAGTTCCTGCCGGCGCTGCGGAGACACACCGGGCGATCCGGCCGCATCCCTTGCAACTTTAGCATAACGTTTTAAAAAAATGATCACGGAATCTATGGTTATTAACTCCGCCGCGTAGAACTCCGCTTTGTCCGGCGTACATTTCGCCTGATATTCGAGCACCTCGTTTCGTATGCCGTCCAGGCCCAGACTAAGGAATCTAGGAGGATTCAAATCGTTATGGTTGGTAGCTTCCCATGGAAGCTCGGCAACTATATGACCGTCCTCGCCGAAGTCGAACGTGAAATACCTCTCCAATTCCCGGGCCACCTCAAGCCTGGTTAACCCCTTGGGTTTGAAGTCCTCGGACAGCTCGGCAATGATGCTCTGCAGGTGGTTGAACTGAATGTTGCCGGTTTCATGCATGCGGCCATAGATGAGCCCGCGGCCAGTGTCGGTGCCCTTGCCGGTTATGGGCTTGTCTTCAAGATATTTTTGTATCACCCGGCGTGCATCTTCCTTCCGAGCCTGGTAGTCCGGCATCTCAACCTTGGGATAGCAACCCCGCAATGTGCCCAGGAGCACCTCATCGTCCCTGATCTGTAGGTCATACTGCTCCATCAGCGCCTTGAACCCAAGTGTCCGCCTCATTAAAACCGATTTTTCGCGGTTTGCTCGCAGGACCGGACCTACGATATCGAAAAACGCAGTCCTGTAAACCCCGTTGAGCTGGTCATATTCGATTTCGCTATACAATCTCTTTAGTCGTACATCCATTAGAACACCTCCATATCAGTCTGCTTTATAAGTTAGCCATCTCTTGTACTATGTGTTACAATAAATTCCCAATAAAGTCCACCTTACCGTCAAGGAAGTCAAAAGCGAGTTGTACTGCGCCGTCCGCAGCATCGCCTGTCGGAAATATTATTTTACTGTTGGGATAACGTCTGATAAATTCATCCTTATAATGATTAAAAAACAATTCATTTTTTACAAAAACACTTCCCCATACCCCTGAAAGAAATGCTCCATCCTGAGCAAACCCAAGTTTTTTAACACAGGTTTCCGCTACATTAATCAACTCATGGACGCCATTTTGCTGGATATTTATTGCGGCAGAATCGCCTTCCTTAGCAGCTTCATATACCAACACTGCCAATTGGGAGTCAACTGGACGCCGCCTTATTGCAATTGCACAATCTATCAGCTTGTCTATATTCAAGCCGTTAAAATAATCATTGATTTTTTCAACTAAAGGCGAAATGCCAACACTTCCGTCCAAATATTTGGAAGCATAATTCAAAGCGTAGTGAGCAATCCACTGGCTGGAGCCTTCATTACCGTATATTATCGAAGGATATCCGCCTGCCCGGGCAACTTCACCCTTTTCATTGCGCCCAATGATTATTGAGCCCGTACCCGAAATTGCCTGAATTCCCACACCCTTGGTCGTACTGAAAAGAGCCACATTTCCATCATTCATACAAAAAATCGGACAGCTGAAAAACAGAGAATTATAAAATTCATTTGCGATCAATTTATCCTTCTGTGAGTCAATACCCGCCGCACCAACAACAATACAGGCACAGTCTTCCTTTTTTCCGTTGAAGGAAGAAATTAATTCAGTCACTTGGTTTGTTATTCTCCGGCCCGCCTCAGTTTTGCCAATCAATAAGTGGTTTGTGGTTTCTCCGGTAGATGATGCAAGAAGGTTTCCATTACAATCTTTAGCCTTGAGCAGACATTTTGTCGAACCACCGTCAATCCCAATCACATAACGCATATTTTAACACCTTTCGTAAGAATTATGCTTTCACAGGCACCTTCGTACCCATATTACTAAAGATAGCCTTAACGCCAGGATGACGCGTTCTTGCCATATCTTCCGTTAATTTGGCAGAAATCAACTGCCCGAACAGGATGTTTGTAAAAGCAGAGGAATACCTGGGTTCGGTAGAAGGCAGTACTAATACTTTATCTCCTTTCATATCAGGGTCATGGGTGATGATATAGCAGTTTCGGGTGATATCCCTTATAATGTCCGCTGTCTTCAGCATCCTCTCTTTATCCTCATCATATGGAAGAGATAAAAACAACGCTAATTCTTCATCCGCACAACATACCGGTCCATGAAGGAATTCTTCATACTCATACCCAATAGCTGGATAACAGAGTGTCTCAAGTACTTTTAACGCACTCTCCTTCGCTACCTCTGCTGTAATTCCCTTTCCGACAAAAATATATTTTCGTGCTTTGCTTAAATCCTCGAAATTTAAATCGTAAAAATCCTGACAGGCTTTAAAATACTTATCACCATTGTCAAAGGTCTCATTATAACCGGCAATAGCCTTATTGTATTCAGCCTCGTTAATTGTGCCGCACTCACGTCCGGCTTCCAACGCCATCAGACAAAGTGTAAGTATTGAAGATGCATATCCCCTTGTCTTCGGCCCTACCAATTCATTGTCAGCGGCAAGATGCACTGAAAGATCGCCCATATTCCCTACTGGAGTATCTTTAGGATCGGTCAGCGTAACCACCGGAACACCAATTTTTTTGACCCTATTTATTGCGCTGATCGTATTAGTGGAACAACCACCTTGAGAAATAGCAATAACTAATGGTTTCTTTCCATATAATTTCCCCATAGCGCTGGGGGCGATCGATACTGTTTCCACCTCTAAAGTTTTTTCCATAAATGGGGCCGCAGCGATGCAGGCATTGTAGCTGGTTCCGCTCCCTACCAAATAGATACGATCAGGTTTGATGTTTCTATAAAAATCAATAAATTCTTTCAAGATGACCTTTTTATTGATAATTATTTTTTTCATGCAATCAAATTGACTTAAATAACAATCATACATTGTCTCTTTCATTTAGACCCTCCGTTTTGAATAAAGCCATTTAAAAAATACAAACTAAATTGGCTTAATTTAATTTCTATTTTATTATAATATTAGTTAGGGTTGAGCATAGTATGATTTTTTTTCAACTCGGGTCTGTGAGACTTAATAAACAGTCAAAGTCTTGAAGGCCTTGATAAGAAAGCTTTTCTATTGTCATTGTGACAAATTTTCATGTGTCTGTACCATTGAGTAATGCAATATGACATAAAGAATGGAACGTTATTCCGTATAAGTTGAAAATATTATAGTACAAAATTCAGCATTTATTTACATAATCAAATCAACTTGCAAAGAACGGTATTCCACTTTCGACGATTATTGAAAAGCCAGGCCCTTGTACGGAATCAAGCAAGAAACTGAATAGGCAAAACACCATCAAGCGGGATAATGAATATCTCGGAAAGTTGAATCAACGAAAACGGACTGGAATAAAAAAATTATTGTCATCTGCTCCATCTGATACCTGGATTACCGGAGAGGTATACGGAATTAATAGAACAGTTGAAAAAGCTGTGTCGGCTACAGTCCTGAAAGGCTAAAAGAGCACTCCCGAAGATTACATAAAATTGATCGGAAAAACCACTGTGCTTTAGTTGGAGAGGCGTCCCGAACAAGAATGAGTACAGTATGATTTTTTCTCAACTAGTAAATGAAATATTTTTCAGCAATGACTTGATGGCCAAATGAAGGAACAAAGCTACAATTCCTCGAAGTACAAAGGGTTGTAGCTTTGTCCATTTTCATGATTTATTGGCATGAAATGCTGCTGCATGGCTTCTCGCAAAAAAGTTCCCACCAGATAATTTACGGATACTTTCCAAATAATAGAGGCCAAAGCAGAAGTTTTAGCTGAGTTCCAGGCTAACAACAGCTATCTCTTAGGTTACCGGGACATTTATTTTATCAATGGAAGTATGATTCTTTCAATCTCTTTTTCGTCTTCGGGTTCCTTTACATTGTCGTACAATGCCCAATTTTCCGTGTGTTCTATGGAATCTTCAGTCTCCAGCAGCACCAGGGGACTCAAGGTTTCCATTTCCAATATGGCATAACTGGTATAGGTTTCGTATGACGATGCGGAATAGTCAGGATACAACTCACCATTAAAATGCAGAAATTGTTTCACAAAGAGATGTCCGTTGTTTGCATATGCAGCCCAGCCCTCAGTATTCGGAAGTCCGATTTTGAATCTGCAGTCAGACTCCGGATCCTGCTTGAGAGTTATGTATTTTTCACCCCAATATACCCTTTTATCATTCATCTTGGTGTACGGCCACAATGCCAGCATCCTGTTAGGCAGAAGACCAGTGCTCGTGGTTGTTTGAGGTACTATTTCCCTTCCTTCCGCTGCCATCACGGTGATAGGCCAGGCCGCCAGTTCAACCGGCCAGGGGCTCTTGTTGGTGAGCCTGTGGAGTACTGTGACTTTTGCTTCGTCGGGAGACATGATAATTTCCACTTCCTTTTTAATTTGCAGCCAAGGACTTACAGGCGCCACGAGAGTTACTCCGTTTTTTTTCTTTCTCCATGCAATCCTGCTGTTGTCCGGCTCATATGTGCGCTGTATGCTTTCCGGACTAAGCCAGAGCCTGTGTCCTCCATACATTTTCCATTCTTCACCGCCGGTAGTACCAAGCTGATCCTTGACCTCCAGAAATTCATTGGGGCCATCGACAAAGCCAAACCTTATTATTCTCGGCCCTACATCGGTAGTTGCGATTAAATCGACTATCCCATTTGATATTTCAATGCAGTTCTTCCAGCCTTTATACTCTTTTTTTTGAATTATTACATTTCCCATTTTCAAACCTCCCATATTTTTATTTTTATGTTTTGCAAAAGATTCGAATATGCCCAACAATTCACGATTTCCCTATCATATCGTTATGCTAATATTTGGTTGGAAGCAGCAGCTTGAACTCCGTACCGGCACTGCTCGTATTTTCTGCATAAAGCCTTCCGTCGTGAGCGCTAACAATACTCCTGCAAATGCTCAAGCCGATGCCCCAATTTTTTTTGCCGGCTTTTGTAGTATAGAATGGTTCAAAAATTTGATCGACATCATCCGGAGGAATTCCGCAACCGTTATCCTTTATTGTGATAACAGCCCAATTACCCTCTGCTTCCAATCGAAAGGATATAACGCCGTTTTCTTCAGGTAATGCCTCTACTGCATTAGATAACAGGTTGTGCAGACAATCCCGTAAACAAGCTCTGTCTCCAAAGCATTTCACATCCTCCTGGGGGATTCTCTTGCTCAAAATGACCGTTACGGGAATGATCCTGTCATTATCCAGAACATCATGACATAAATCGCTTAGCGATATGAGTTCCATTATAAAGCTTTTCATTTTGAGGCGTGAATTAAGAAGGGATATATTTTCAAACATATCATTTATATCTTTTCTAATTTCATCTACACCGGATAATACTTTTTGCCTGTCTTGCATCACATATGAGAGCCACAAAACCTTCTCATCAATACAAACGAGCTGGTTCTTCAGGGAATGGCTTACGGTAGAGAAGCTGTTATTATAGTTATTTACAGGCCTGAAAATTTTTATATGACGATTCCTTACTGATTCCAACGGAGAATACCGAAAAAAAATGACAATTACCATGATGACAGAAATCGTACTGAGAATTAATAGGATATCCGGAAGATCGCTCCTAATGACAATATGGCGTTCAGTATTTCCAATATATAAATCGTAGATAGGGTATACCAGAAATAGCAAAATAATACTATACATTAGTTCCAGGCATGTAAACGAAAGAGTGATACAGATATTAACCGGCCTGATGATCTTCACATTGCAGCATATGGTATGCCATACCAGTATGAGAATTGAAACAAGCAGAAGCAATAAATTCAGTCCAAGGCAAATTGCATTCAAAAAAGCAGCATGGCTGTTCTCAATTTGGACCCGGTAGACGGCAGGGAAATAGAGAATAAACTGAACTAAGGGTACAACAAGAACAATGTGGGTAATATTGCAGGCCCGTGGTTGATTCAATGAATAGACACTTGAATAGTAAAAAGAGGAATATACAACAATAGATGTGCTCAAATTAAGTAATAATAAAAGATAACTGGTATTGCCAGCAGTGCTTTTAGTAAATATAGGTATTTTCGTCAACGGAAGAAATAATAGGTAGGAAAACAATTGATTTCCCAACACGGATACGTATGCAAGAAGAACGATTAAAGAAAATAACCAGCCAACCATCATGATAATAAGATATTTTAAGGCACGTTTTCTTATGTTACTGGTTACAAAATAAAGAAAAATCAATATAACAACCGGTATAAACCAAAGCATCGCCAGCACCTCTACCGTAAAAAAGAAAGAAAACCTGTATTTGTGACCACATCAACCACTTGAGCCGTTGTTTTTTTGTTGAATTTCCTCAAAATATGCGAAATATGCGTTTTCACTGTGGATAATTCTATACAACGCATTCTGGTAATATCCCTCTGTGTCGCTCCACTGCATAAAAGCTTGATGAAATCTATCTCAGTGGGCGTCAGTGAAACAATAATATCCAAAATACATAAAATTCCATCCTCACTATCCTTAATCCGTTTGAACTCCCTTCGGATCGGTTCTGCTACCCTGGAATTAATGGAGGATTGTCCGGAATAAGCATTACGAATGGCCTCGATCACAGTTTCATCAGGGCTGTTTTTCATCAGGTAATCAACAATACCAGCCTGAAAAGCCTTGAATATGATTGCATCCTCATTATGGACAGTCAATATGATTATTCTGATATCAGGACATTGCTTCAAAATTTCATTACAGGCTTTCAATCCTGCTAACTGACTTTCCATTTCAATATCCATCAGAATAATGTCCGGGCGGTTGTTAATTGCCATCGCAATTGCCTCATATCCATTCAGGGCTATACCGCTTACAGTCATCTCAGGGCATGAATTTATGATGCGAGAGAATTTTTTCAATATGAGCTCTAAATCGTCGACAATTAATACCTTAATTTTCTCCTTTACCATAATCCCCCTCTTCCTTAATGATCAAGGATTCCTTAACAGAATATTACATACCGTCCCTAATTAATTGACATAATTAAATAATAACATAATATTATTAAAGCGCAATGCCTGTACCCTTGCAGCAGAGGTGATATAAAATCACACTTGACATAAATACTAAAAACTGATAAAAGTATAGGTATATTTGCTTAATGACTTGATATTTCTCTTTTTTGATTTGTAACACAGTAAAGTATAGGAATGATATGAACCTCTGTCGTATATAACATCCATCTATGCTGACAATCTCCGGCAATTACAATTTTTATATTAAAAACGTTAAGGAATGGTACTATGCAATATTATATCGGAATAGATGCAGACGGAACAACAATCCACATGAAGCTGGCGGATAAGAATAACAAGGTTCTGGGGGAATATTCAGGACCCGGCTATACG
>JAEWQC010000217.1 GCA_023399355.1 Bacillota bacterium
ATGAGCTGATGAAGTTGTTTGAAACATGCCCACAGGGATTGATTGAGCGGCTCACACAGGACTTGTTGGAAATGCAGACACATTTGACACAGAAAGTAGTTGACAAACAGTATGGAAAAATCAAGTAACCGGCAGCGATGGCTGATCCCGGTTTTAGTAGCACTGATCGGCGGGTTCATGTCCATTCTCGATTCAAGTATCGTCAATGTTGCCATCTCAACGATGATGCATGTATTTAATTCAACCACAAGTCAGATTGAATGGGTAGTAACGGTCTATATGCTGGCATTGGGGGTGGTTATCCCTTTTAGCGGATGGGCTGGAGATAAATTCGGATATAAGCAACTGTACATTGGGGCCATGATCATGTTCACTCTTGGCTCGCTTTTATGTACCGTTAGCTGGAATGTGAATACGCTGATCATCTCCAGAGTTGTTCAGGCACTGGGGGGTGGCATGCTGATGCCGTCCATGATGACTATTGTTAAAAAAATCGTTCCGAAAGGAAGTTTTGGTACCGCCATGGGGATTGTCGGTGTAGCTTTGCTGATAGCACCTGCTTTGGGACCGACAATCGGAGGATATCTGGTGGAATATGTTGGCTGGAGATGGATATTTACGATCAACCTTCCTATTGGCATCATAGGCATCTTGCTTTGCTTCTTTTTCCTGCCTGAGTTTGAAAAGGTAAAAACAGACAAATTGGATGTCGGTGGGGCCATCACATCAACGATCATGCTTTTCAGTTTGCTGCTTGCTTTGAGTGAGGGAGGGAATTGGGGCTGGACCTCTGAACCGGTTGTTCTGCTGCTTTATCTGAGTCTAGCGGCATTTGGCCTGTTTTTATATCTCGAACTCACTTCCAGGAACCCTTTATTGAATTTAAGAATGTTTAAATACAGGAACTTTACAATGGCCAACATTACTACAATGATCACCACGGTCGGGCTGTTCTCAGGGATATTTTATGTTCCTTTGTTCCTGCAGAACATAAAGGGCCTGGGAGCTCTGGATACCGGGCTTATCATGCTGCCGGGTGCGTTGATGTCAGGGCTGCTTATGCCGATCGTGGGCAAGCTTTACGATCATATCGGACCAAGACCTCTTGCAGTATTTGGAATTATCAGTCTGGCATGTACAACCTTCCTGCTTCACAACATTGACGTGAATACAAGCACATCAATGGTAGTCTTTTGGATGATTTTAAGGGGCGTAGGCATGTCATTTGCGGCTGTGGCTGCACAGGCGGCTTCACTTGATTCAGTCAGTCAGAGCGAGGTCGGCGGGGCCTCTGCAATCCAGAACATTGTTTCAAGGGTATCCGGCTCATTGGGGATTGCGGCCCTGACAGCCATCCTGACCAGTCGGATCAGTTTTCATACGGCAATGATCAGCAATCAGCTCACCTCCTCCAGTTTTGGCATTTCGCAGCTTATGCAGAAGTTCACAGCTTATCTGGGAGGAAGCCAGGCTGCCTCAACCCAGGTAAAATCACTTGGAACTTTGACTTTACAGGGGCTGGTCCAGGAAACTGCATTTGTTAAAGGCATTGACGATGTCTTCATGATTGCTTCCATGCTGACAATTTGCGGATTGTTGCCTGCATTGTTCTTGAAGAAAAGCACTAAACACAGTCAGGAAGCTATCGTAACAGAGTAACTTAAAAAATGAAAAGGTGGTTTTTATATTATGAAAAGAAAAGTAATCATTATTGCCATTATCGTATTGGCATTGATATCTGGTGGAGGAATCGTTCTTTATTACAACTATGAGAACAGTCATTATATTAAAACGGATGATGCGCAGATATCTGCCGATATGCTGACCGTTATGCCGCGGATAAACGGCAGTATAACGAAGTGGAATACCAAGGTTGGTGAACGGGTGTCGAAAGATGAGATCTTGGGAACACAGGAGATTGATACCATGCTTGGCAGTATTTCAGCAACGAGTGCACTTAACCCGGCAGCTGAGAAAGCAGCAAAAGAGTTATTGATTAACAAAGCCAGCATCAAATCCCCTATGGACGGTAAGATTATTCAAACAACCGCACTGAAGGGACAAATGGCTTCTACATCAACAAACCTTGCTGTTGTCGCTGACATGGCCAACGCCTATATTACAGCGAATATCAAGGAAGGAGATATCAATAAAGTCAAGATCGGACAAAAAGTTGATATCAGCATTGATGCATACCCTGGAGAAACCTTTGCCGGAAAAGTCGGGAATATTGGCCAGGCTGCCGAATCCATCTTCTCTCTTTTGCCAAAGCAAAATTCTACCGGAAACTTTACCAAGGTGACACAAATGATACCTGTAACAATACGTATCGATGGCGCAGCTGATATCGATCTGATGCCAGGCATGAACTCCACGATTAAAATCTTAATCAAATAGCATTTCTGGAATTTTTTGAGAAATGAACATTGGCGAAAGTTAAAGTTCCCTCGATATTTTATGAATGGCAATTGATTTGCAGGAATCTTTCTTGTATACTGCTTATGTTAACGATTAAGGGGAATGACTAATGATAGCGCAAAAAAAACTGAAAAATTTAATTGACGATTTCAAGGCCGACAGGGATTTTACATTATTCCTTATAGTGGGGATGTTCAGTGGAATCGCGTCCGGCATTAATTCTACGGTGTTCAATAATTTTTTGAACGATGTTTATCACCTGTCTGCCCAGGCCAGAGGAATTGTAGAGCTTCCACGGGAATTACCCGGAGTTTTTATCATGGTGGTACTCGGACTTCTGGCATTCCTCGGTGAAATCAGGATCGCCATAATAGGATTGCTGGCAGCAGCAATCGGCATGCTGGGACTTGGGGTTTTATCCCCTACCTTTGCATGCATGCTGGTCTGGATGATGATGCTCAGTCTGGGCACGCATATGGTCATGCCGATTACTCCGGTGATCGGCATGGATCTGTCTCAAAAAGAAAACTTCGGAGCGCGTCTTGGAAGATATAGTGCATATAACCTATCCGCCACGATCATCGGGTATGCGATTGTATGGCTGGGCTTCAAATATCTGGGGCTAACCTATCAGGTCGCCTTCACCCTGGCAGCGGTCTTTTTTGTATTTGCAGCACTGTCCATGGGATTCATGAAAATTAAAAAACCGGAATATAAAAAAGTAAAATTCATATTCAGAAAAAGATATACGCTATACTATATACTTTGCATTGTAAATGGAGCCAGAAAGCAGATATTCCTGACATTTGCGCCGTGGGTGCTCATTCAGGTGTTTCATCTGGAACCTCCTGTATTTGCTATTCTTGGAGTGGTTATTTCTCTTGTGAGCATATTGACCAGGAAGATCGTCGGCAACACAATAGATATTAAGGGCGAAAGGTTCATTCTTTCCCTGGAAGCGGTATTGCTGTTTGTCATATGTCTTGGATATGCGTTTGCGGCGGATTTGTTCAGCGCCGGTATTGCGGTGGTTATTATTGCGGTATGTTATATCATTGATAATTCTATGAGTGCCGTTGAAATGGCCAGGTCGACATATGTCAGGAAAATAGCCCTGGATCCCGCCGACGTCATGCCAACCCTTTCAACCGGTATCAGTATCGATCATATAGTATCCATGTCCATCCCATTTTTAGGCGGTCTTTTATGGGCGGCATTTGGCTATCAATACGTGTTTATTGCCGCAGCAGGAATAGCGGTTTTGAACCTGATCCTTTCAAGAAAGCTGGAGATATAGGTGAAATTCTGTCTGACCTGAGTGGGTATATGACCTGCAGGTCATAAGGAACCTTTTTTTCATCAATAGGTCTAATATAACAATAATCACATTGATAGAGTAAAGTAACTATTAATAACGCAAAAAAGGTATAATAGGGATTTAGTGTATCTTCATGAGGATAAAATGATGAAAAAAGCATGCATCATACTCTTTACCGGTTTCTTGCTCCTGATACTCCAGGGCTGTTCCCCACAACAGGGGAATGATTCAACGAATCCGAATGCAAATAGCGCAAAGCTGGCAGTGGCTTCATTGGAAAGTGCTCAGTCAAAGACTGTCAGAGCAGAGGGGAAATCTGATTGCGGTGTTTTAAGCATTGTCCCCAATGAAAGTGAGATCATCGAACAACTGGGTGCTCCATCCGTATATGGCGAAGCAGAGGATTATTCTTTTAAAGGGAGCTATACTGTTTTCTTTAAAGATAACAGCGGCAAGGAGACTGTGATTGCAAAGTTGGATGATTTGCAAATTATTCAGCCCCAAAATGCGATGATGAGCTTGCAAAAATTGAGTACGGTCGGCACTGATATTTACTGCTTTATACCCCAATACCGCGGAGCCAGCGATGTACCGGTCTATTTTTTCGGCGTGGAAAAGAATGGCGATGCATTTCCTTTTAAAATTGAAAACAATAAAGCACAGGAGTCCGGAAACGATAAAGTTTTATCGGACTCTACTGTTGTATTATCCACTACCAGCAAGAACTTTTCTCCACCCTTCCTAAAAAACAAAAATCTTGTAGTGCGGGCAGTTTACAACATTGGAGAAGGCCAGAATTATGAGATTTACAACATTACCTTCCAAGCCGATGTGAAAGATCATCTTTTAAAATATAGTTTCAAAGAACGCTATGACGATCCGGAAGCTGGTGTTTTTTAAAACTTTGATTCTGTTGAAAAGCAGGATTGGCATGCCTGTTTGGAATTTGTGCCACAGAATGAAATTGTGGGAATGAAAAGCTTCCTGACGGATTCTGGAAATATGGGGATACCACTCACCCTGCTGCGGAGTATTCTGGTATATGGATTCCTGTCTACTTGACATATCGATTTACACAATATAGAATTTTATCTAGAATATGAAATTACATGGCATTGATCAGGAATAAGTGGAATCAACTGGAACATACTATCGCGAAATATTTCGTTTATTCCAAATCAGTAGTAGAATAAACGAATATACCCAGGCGCAGCAGCAAAAGTTGAACGAAATGCAGTCCATCTATGATACAACCCGGGCCTCCGGCTGTCGGGCGAAAAACGGCATTCTGCGCAACGGCTTGATAAGGTTAGAGGGTGCATGCAATGAATAATGATTATAACGAAATCGTTGATGGATTGTTGGATATGCAACCTGATCCTATCCCATATTTTGTATTATTAAAAGAATTTAAGGGAGTCCACCCTGATAGCGTTGAGTATCAAAACGCATATGAAAAGGTTTGTGAACATCACTTTGTAAAAGAAATTGCAGAGAGTCAGAATAGCAAAGGGTTTTGGCCATCCTTTCACAGTTATACAGAAGGGGTGGTCCGTAAGCTATTATGGTATGGACTTGACAACAACCATATTTGCCTGAAAAGAGTTACAGAATATACGGTAAAACTCCTGCGCAATGAAGAAACCCATGACCGATTTGAAAAACAGGATAATATCCGTTGGTGGCCGGAAATGTTTATGCCTCTATGTGTCTCTGCCACGCTTTCATCACTCGATAATGCAAACGAAAATCTGAAGCCACACAGAAAACGCTGGGCGGATTTCACTGAAATCGCATTTGTAAACGGATTTAACCATGAAGTCATCAGTACCTTGCAAAACGAACGCTCTGATTTTTTCGCCACTATAAAAAGACCTTATGATCATGAAGCCTACGCAAAAGCGCAGAAAGAATACTTCGGCTTTAAAACGACACGCATTATACAGCCCTTTAATTATTACAGCCTCCAATTGCTCGCACCTCTTAACGGCGAATCTCATCTTAGCGCGACTGCCGACCAGGCGTTAGTGGATTACGGTATGAACGTGGCGGATCACCTTTATTATGTGTATGGTAAAAATCCGGGTGAGTTGGTCTCTTTAAATGCACAAAATAAGGAGGGCAGGGAATTCTGCCATTGGATACGTGCTTTGTCCTTAATTTCGCAGTTTAAAGGATGGGCGAAGTATGAGCAGAAATATGTCGAATGGATTTTAGCCCAAAGGAATCAGGATGGGTTTTGGGAGTTCCCGGAGAAGCATTATTGGTTTTCTTTGTCAGATTCATGGAGAGGCAGAAACAGAGCAATCGATAGTACAATTTATGTTTTGAGGATGTTAATGAAGAAAAAAGCATATTAATTCACGTTTTAAGCTGACCCCACATTATAAGCATTTTTAGTATCGGGACTTCTATAGTATGTTACTATGTTGAAAGAATATAAAGAAAAAAGATAATCCGGCCTTGACTCCACCGAGCGGCCGGGGAATGAGCAAAACTTCAGGTAAAGTACCAACAAAGCTGACGTTCTTATCCCTTGAATATATTGATTATATCTCGAACAGGATTGAATTGGTATATTTCGAGTATACGGACAAAGCTGTCCGCGCAGGGCCGTACAAGGTCTGAATCGCTGATTTGCATCCTGCAATAAAGTCCCTGCGGTACACCGCATTCCTTCACCGGGTGCAAGCGCCGCCTATGCAGAAGGGAAGAAAGAGCAGAGATTATGAAAGAGGTAGAATTTCTTAGAAATCATGCCTTGATATTATATGTGAGCTTAACTTATAAGAATATCTATTAGTGGAACCTGCCCGTTCATTGCAAGGAGCAGTCTTCTTTCAACCTCATACCAGTTAATCAGCTTACACCAGGACTCAATGTATTTCTTGCGGTCATTTTGATAGTCCAGGTAATAAGCATGCTCCCATACATCACACACTAAAATTGGAATTCCACTCCACTGAGCAAGGTTTTGATGTTTCTCCGATTGCAGAATTTCGAGATGCCCCCATGTGGGCTGCCATGTCAGTATTCCCCAACCGGATGCTTCCACTTTTTCAACGGAGATTTTAAATTGTTCTTTAAAGGTGTCAAAATTACCGAAGTAACTGTTTATACAGTTTGAAGTGCAAGGGTAGGGTTGACCTCCCATCCCGACCGGAGCCATAATCGTCCAGTAAATACTGTGGAGGATATGTCCCGATCCATTAAAGGCAAGTTCATTTCCCCAATACTTGATGTATTCATAATCGTTTTTCCTGCGTGCTTCCGCCAGATTGATCTCAGCCCTGTTCAACCCGTCAACATAAGCTTTATGATGCTTATCATGATGCAGCCTTAAGGTCTTTTCACTGATGACCGGTTCCAATGCGTTGTAGGGGTATGGTAACGGCGGCAACTGATGCCGGCCTGGTGGTACCATCATATATTGCATCAGGGAATTCGCCTCCTGAATAAAAATGGTTTACCATAATATCGTATTCGGACAGGGCGATATTTGTGTAGTTAAAAATACCCGCATGAAATTAAATTATTATTACAGCTATTCTGTTGATATATGGAAGTGTCGTAATGACTGTATAAGTACGCTGTACTTAAAATTATGACTGGTGTGAAAGCATCGTGCAATTTGCTAAAGATGAAATCAGACGGATTTTTTGCTGTTTACATGAGCTTCAATCTTCTCAAAGGTTTCCTGACTGATGACATGCTCCATCCGGCAGGCATCTGCAGCAGCTGTTTCCTTACTGACACCGATGGCAGTCAGATAATCCGTTAAAAGGCGGTGCCGGCTATAAACACGTTCTGCAATCTGGCGACCGGATTCTGTAAGTTCAATCAGGCCTTCCTTATCCATTATCAGATGCCCGGCATTTTTTAAAATAGACATGGCCCGGCTTACGCTGGGCTTGGAAAAAGACATGGCATGGGCAATATCAATGGAACGGACGAATCCGGTTTCATTTCTTAAAATCAAAATCGTTTCAAGATAGTTTTCTCCGGACTCCTGTAATTTCATTTCTTCACCTTCCTGATTATAAAATATTACTATATATATTAGCATTTGCTACCCGGTTTTTCAATACTTTCACCAAACCTTGAGTTTTTCCCGGTTTTTTCATCAAATCCTATTGACATACAAAATCAGCAGGGTTAAAATGAAAATGAAAGAGGGATTAGCGTATGCTAACTCCTATTTAAAAGACAATATGTTAGCCTATGCTAACTGTCTGGAGGCGATTCTTATGGCACTGGAAAACATGGCGGCCTTGAAAGGGGCAAATCCGGGAATATGCGACCCGCGGATCACAGTTTCTCAACAGGCTGTTCCGCTGAGTATGGTGGGAGTCGGAGAAAAGGTCCATGTCAAATTTATTAATGGCAAGGATGATACGCGGCGGTTTTTATGTAATCTGGGTTTTATTGAAGGGGCGGAGGTCTCAGTGGTATCCGAACTGAGCGGCAATGTGATCGTGAATGTCAAGGGAACAAGGCTGGCGATCAGCAAGGCAATGGCAAACAGAGTATTGACATTCCAATCCAACTGAAGGGAGAAATTACTGATGAGAACACTAAAAGAAGTCAAATGCGGTGAAACTGTTACAGTGTCAAAACTCACCGGCACTGGAGCGCTCAAGCGCCGGATCATGGATCTTGGACTTACCAAAGGCACTGAAGTCTATGTCCGCAAAGTGGCTCCGCTTGGAGACCCGATAGAAATCAACCTGCGTGGTTACGAACTTTCCATCCGCAAAAGTGAAGCGGAAAATATTGAAGTGGGTTAAGTCTATAGAATGATTTTTTTGTATCGATTAGTTAGCCTAAGCTAACCGAACTGAACTGAACCGAACTGAACTGAACCGAACCGAACCGATATAAGATAGTGTGAAGCAGCGCATAAAAAATGGGGCAAAACACTGCCAGGATGAAATGCAGTATAAATGGAGGGAGTAATAATGAATATAAAGATAGCTCTTGCCGGCAATCCAAATTGCGGCAAGACGACGATGTTTAACAATTTAACGGGCAGCAGCCAGTATGTTGGCAATTGGCCGGGGGTTACAGTGGAAAAGAAGGAAGGAAAACTGCGCGGCCAAAAGGATGTTATTATAACGGACCTGCCGGGCATCTATTCTCTCTCACCTTATACCCTGGAAGAAGTCGTGAGCCGCAACTACCTGCTGAATGAAAATCCCGACGCGGTTATCAATCTGGTGGATGGCACTAATCTGGAACGGAACCTGTACCTGACGACACAAATAGTCGAATTGGGTATTCCGGTAGTAGTTGCACTAAATATGATGGATATTGTCCATAAGTCAGGAGACAGGATTGATGTACAGAAACTAGCCGGGGCGCTGGGC
>JAEWQC010000255.1 GCA_023399355.1 Bacillota bacterium
CTATGACTGCAAACGGATTATCGCACCGGCTCAAATAGAGAAGGAACTGGAAGAACAGTTTCTCGGGATAGCCCGCAAGCTGGCGGAATCCATGAGAATCAAAGGAATCTTCGATATAGAAGTAATATGTCATAACGGAATATTGAAGCTGCTGGAAATCGATGCGAGATTTCCGAGCCAGACGCCTGTCAGTATTTATAATTCCAGCGGCATTAATATGGTTGAAATGCTGGTGGGTATGGCAACCGGTACCTTTTATGGGGGGATTGCAATAAAGAATGAAGTTTGTTTCTATCAGCAAATTGTTGTTGGCATTGATGAAATAAGGGTCCTGGGGGAGCATGTAATTGGGGACTGCAGGAAAATGACACTGATCAGCGGATTTTTTGGATCAGAGGAAGGAATTACAGATTATTGTGAAGGCAAAATGAACTGGAAAGCCATCATCATTATTACTGCAGATACCTGTGAGAATGCGGCCCGAAAATTCCTGCAATGCGTGGGAAACATAAAAAGGAAGGCAGGCAATCCAAACCTTGTGTTTATTGAAGGGTAAAGGACAGGAAGGAGGGAAGTGGAAAAACATGACGAGACTGAATACGATGGATATTGACCGAATTTCATGTGATTTGCAGAAAAATGACAGGCAATGGCAAAGAACACTCGGCTACACGCTGGAGGAAATAGCAAAAAAGGCTGTAAATGCATCTCACGTGAACACCGGACTGAGAACGGCGACCGTACCTGTGACCTGCGGGATGGGTATTATCGGAGGCTTTAATGAGGCTGTGAGGGATATTCTTGAGTATTGCGGGGCGGATGTATTTATTACAAACAAGACGGATGTTGCCGGAATACAGGAAGCTTACATAAATGGAGCAGAGCTTATTTTCATGGCGGATGATGATGTATGCGCAGCATTTTCCGTGCATGGGAAAGGTACCTCCGACAACGGTTATGCAACGGGCATCGGCTTTGCTGCAGCCCTGGAAATCATGATGGAAAGGATTGAGAAGGAAGAGGTTCTGATTCTGGGTTCAGGCCCTGTGGGGACAGCAGCCGCACAATATTTTTCAAAAAAAGGCGCTGTACCGGTCGTGTGTGATATTGACGAAGAAAAAGCCTGCAGCGTTGCTGCTTCCATAAAGAATGCGAGGGTTGAAAGGAATAGGGGCCATATAAGGAACTATCGATATTTGTTGGATGCCACAACCTCGGGGGATTTTATCAGATCCTGCGATGTGACGGAACAAACAAGGATCTCAGCACCCGGTATACCTCTTGGCGTATCAAAGGAGGTCATGGATCAAATACCTGTCTTTCATAATCCCCTGGAATTAGGAATTATGACAATGTATTTCGATTGCATGAAGCAGCTGCGGGAAGGAGGCAGGCATGAATGAGGAATTGGAAAAATCAAAAAAGGATATCGTCAAACGGTATGTATATAAAAATCAAAGTTTATATTCCCTGATTGACAAAATCAAGCTGTGGCCTTCCAGATCCGGTGTCCTGCATGGCATAAAAAGTGTTGAACTGCTTGTGAATAGCATAAAGATCACAACGCATTGCGGAGAAGAGTTCACCGTGTGGAATTCCAAAAACAGCCGTAGTGCAAGATGGCTTAGAAACCGCTGGTGCACATATCCCTGCCCCAAGTGCAGGATACCGGAGTGGAAAATGTCAAAGTATTCCTCAACTGTATTTTCGGACTCTGCCGGGGCTGGTCGTTGACTAATGTCAACTGCTCGCCCATGCAACCGGAAAGACAATGAAACTTACAGCTTTGATGAGGGTAGAGTATATTAAGGATGAATAAATAGGGAGATGAAGCATGGAACTATTTTCTGAAACACAGAGAAACCGTTTAGTTGAATTGGGAGTGAAGCAGGAGATGCTTCATGTGGAATTTAGCACTGTCGCAGAACGGGAAGCGGGTTATCAGCAGGTTGAAAAAGCAGCGGTGACAAGAAACCGTGCTAAGATAAAACGGTTGACTGAAGAGGTTTATCAGCCCAAACTGTGCAGATTACAGCGTGATATCGAGCAAAGCCTTTATAATAAGGGCTTCACACAGGTTACAACACCGACGATCCTATCGAGAAAGTTTATAGAGCGAATGTCTATCGACGGAACACATCCGCTGAATGAGCAGGTATTTTGGCTTGATAGTAAGACCTGCTTAAGACCAATGCTGGCTCCAAATCTGTATGAGGTCTCAAGAAAAATGATGAATTATTCGAAAATGCCATTAAGGCTTTTTGAGATAGGCTCCTGCTTTCGGAAAGAAACAGAGGGGAAGAACCATTTAAAGGAATTCACCATGCTGAATCTTGTGGAATGGGGGACTCCGGAAGACGAGAGGACCCAGCGGTTGAAAGAGCTGGCGGAAGTTGTGATGAAGGCGGCTCAAATAGAGGAATTCGGATTCGAAAACGAGGATTCTGTAATCTATGGGAGGGGCCTCGATATTATCGGCAGGGATGGGACGGAACTGGCTTCGTCCTCCATGGGACCGCATCCTTTGGATGCAGCGTGGAAAATGACAGATACGTGGGTGGGCATTGGGTTCGGGCTGGAACGTCTGCTGATGTACCGGGAGGGGGAAGAAGGAATCCATCGCTATTCCAGGAGCATTACCTATCAGGATGGTGCGGTACTGAATATAAAATAAGCGCTGCAGTCGGGATTTTCAGTTAAAAGTACAATTTGAGGATTGTTAATATAGAGACTAAAATGATTGAAATTGTGGGGGCACTATGAAATACAAACGCGAATTCTTAGGGGAACTCATTGGAACCTTTTTATTGGTTCTGTTTGGTTGCGGTTCGGTGGCAGTGACCACCTTATTCAATTCACATCAAGGTTTATTCCAGATCGCAGCCACTTGGGGAATCGGCGTATGTCTGGCGATTTACGCTACGAGACATCTATCCTGTGCGCATCTCAACCCGGCAGTCACACTGGCAATGGTTGCCGGCAAAAGGATGACCATCCGGAAGATGCCTGTCTATCTTGCCGCGCAGTTTATCGGCGCTTTTATTGCGGGGTTGATGCTGTACGGGCTTTTTGAACCCTCCATCGCGGCCTTGGAACACACTCATCATATAATGAGGGGAACACCGGATTCCATGCAGGTGGCCAAAATGTTCGGCGAATACTATCGGCTGCCGGGGAGTACGGCAGTGGTGTCCATGCCTCTGGCCATGGGCGCAGAGGCGCTTGGCACTTTTTTGCTTGTGCTTATGATATTTTCACTGACGGAAGGATGCAATCTCGGCAGGCCTGATGATAATATGGCGCCAATCTTCATCGGATTAACGGTGACCTCTGCCATCTGCCTCGTAGCGCCTCTGACACAGGCCGGACTCAATCCGGCGCGGGATTTCGGACCCAGAGCGGTGGCGCTGATCTTCGGATGGGGAGATGCTTCATTCCCGGATCGAACAGGAGGCTTCTTTTTTGTATACATACTTGCACCGGTATTGGGCGGGCAGGCAGCAAGTTTGCTTTTCACACGCATTCTTGAACCATTCATGAAAACCCCGAAGGAGCCCTGTGAATGTAAAAATAATAATTTAGTTGAAAGAGGTGAAACAATCAGATGAAAACAAGGATTATTTTTATTGGAGGATTCCTCGGATCCGGCAAAACAACACTTCTTTATGAGGCTGCCCTAAAGCTTGCAAAAAGTGGCAGGCGTGTCGGGCTTATCACAAATGATCAGGCGTCTGAACTGGTGGATACGGCTTTTCTTGAGCAATCGGGCGGTATTGTGTCCGAAGTGAGCGGAAGCTGTTTCTGCTGTAATTTCACGGGCTTGACTGATGCCGTATTCAATATGATTCAGGAGAAAGAGGTCGATGTCATTCTCGCTGAACCTGTCGGCAGCTGTACAGACCTTTCAGCAACACTATTTCAACCACTGAAACAGCAATTCGAAAAGGATCTGGAAATTGCTCCGCTTACCGTGCTGGCAGACCCTGAGCGGTTATCCGATATTCTAAACGGCAAGACATCCGGACTGCATGCCAGTGCCGCTTATATAATCAGAAAACAGCTTGAGGAAGCAGATATTATAGTAATTAATAAAAAAGATCTGTTCACTCAGGATAGGGTTGACACCTTGCATAAACGTTCGGGGATAGAATGGCCGGGAGCAGAGATCTTCGACATCAGTGCAAAAAACGGGGAAGGATTGTCCGACTGGCTGGATAATGTCATGAACGGTCTTGAAGCCGGAGTACGCCTGGCTGAAGTGGATTACGAAATTTATGCCGAAGGGGAAGCGGTTCTGGGATGGTTAAATGCCACGATTATGCTGCAGGGCGAGTCCGTTGACTGGGATCATTTCGCATTTGATCTGGTCAATGCGCTGAGCCTTCGATTTGATAAAACACATTCTGCAGTTGCCCATGTAAAATTGCTGATCCAGACCGGCAACCGTTTTGTTATTTGTAATTTGACCGGCGGAATAAAAACTCTGAATATTCGCGGTACCGCCGGGATGGGAAATGAGTCAAAAATGACGCTGAATGCCCGTGTACAGGTAGACCCGGAAGTATTGAAAACGATAGTACTCGATGAAATTGCAAATTTATGCGGGAAGGATATTAGTTCGACGCTGAATGCTTTAAAATTCTTAAGTCCGGGGCGTCCAAATCCGACTTATCGTTACGATCATATTGTTGCAAAGCATTCTTGAAGGATACCCGAAAGGACAGGTCAGACTTGGCTGAATGATTAATCGCATTTTATCCAGATAGGATTGACAGATTATTTCTGGAAGAATAAAATAATAATCAAACGAAAAACGAAAGCACACGGGTAGATTGCCCGGAATGCAAGTTGGTTCCGGTCATGTGGAACAGGGTGCAAATCCCTGACAGAGCCGCTGCTGTAAGAAACGAGCTAACCTTCATGTACCTGACGGTACACTCACTGGCGAATTGTTGCGAGCAATTCATTGCCGGGAAGAGGAAGGGAAGCGTTGGAGTTTCAAGTCAGAATACCGTCCCGTTTGCTTTGCACGACGATCTCTTCGAAACTAAGAGGGTGCAACTATGTAATGGCCTGGCTGGCCGCTATAACCAATTGTTGAATTGGAATGGTTGAGCTGTATTATTTTCGATAATACAGCTTTTTGTTGTCCGTTTTTCGTTAAATGGAAAATAATTTATAGTACAGAAGGAGAATGAAACAGTATGAAAAAGAAAACGAATTCATTGATTGTCCTGCTGATGGTGCTCATGCTCGCACTGACCGCCTGCGCAGGGAATACCGCAACTTCTTCCAACGATGCCTCGGCCGCCTCCTCCGTCTCAGCTTCTGAAACGACCGGAACAACCGGGAACACAACGACTCAGGCAACGACGGAGGAATCATCCGTTTCAGCACTGCCAACGGAAGATCGCGCCGGAAACCCCATCACGGTTCCTGCTGAAATCAACAGGATCGTTTCCATGTCGCCTGCCAGCACACAGCTTCTTGAAAGCTTTGGGCTGATGGACAAGCTTGTTGCAGTGGATACCCAGTCGCCCACTTATGTTAAAGGGCTGGGTGAATTGCCGCAGTTTGATATGATGAAACCCGATGCAGAAGCATAAACGGCCCTCAAGCCTGATATTGTTTTTGTTTCAGGCATGAGTTCAAGCAAGGGGGATAATCCGTTCAAGCCCTTGACCGATGCCGGGCTCTGTGTCGTTTGTGTTCCGTCAAGCGACAGTATTGAAGGGGTCGAGAAAGATATCCAGTTCACGGCGGATTGCCTGGGAAAGAGTGAGGAAGGAAAGACCATCATCAGTAAAATGGCTACGGAGATTGATAAAATCAAAGCAATTGGTGCGACAATAAAGGATAAAAAGACGGTCATGTTTGAAATTAGTGCTTTACCGAGCATTTACAGCTTCGGAAGCGGTACGTTCCTGAATGAAATGATTGAGATCGCAGGAGCCAGGAATGTATTTGCCGATCAGAAGAGCTGGATTTCCGTGACAGAGGAATCGGCGATAGCCGCGAATCCGGATGTGATTCTTACGAACGTAAGCTACATCAAGGATTCTGTTGGAGAAATCCTTTCACGCAAGGGCTGGGGGGACATGAAGGCGATCCGGAGCAAATCGGTGTATTATGTTGACAACGGTTTGAGCAGTATCCCCAACCAGCATATTGTCGAGGCATTGAAACAGGTTGCGAAAGCAGTTTATCCGGATGCGTATTCCGCGATTGACTGATGAAGAATATAATTCGTTTCAAATTATTGCTGTCGGCAGCCCTTTGTATTGCAATCCTGATGATTGCAGTGGGGGTCGGCAGCGTAAACATAGGAATAACAGATATTTGCAGAATTCTTGGGAATAAGCTTTTCGGCATAAAGCTGCCGGAGAACCTGGATCCGATTCTTGTGTCAATCCTCTGGAATATCAGGCTTCCGCGGGCACTTGCCGCATTTGTCGAAGGCTGTGCGCTTGCTGTGAGTGGTACGGTCATGCAGTCGGTACTGAGAAACCCCCTGGCGTCTTCCTATACGCTGGGGGTTTCCTCGGGAGCCTCACTTGGAGCGGCTATTGTGATCATAACAGGTATTTCCATACCTGTCGCAGGAATGTTTTCACTGCCCATAGCCGGATTTACTTTCGGCCTTGCGACGGTTTTTCTTGCGATGGGATTTTCACTTCGCCTTGACCGGAATATGGAAAACAATACAATCATACTGGTCGGTATGGTCCTTTCTCTTTTTGTCAACGCACTTCTCACATTAATCATTGCGCTTTCAAAGGAACACCTGCAGCAGTTGATTTTCTGGCAAATGGGAAGCTTTTCCGCCATAGGCTGGCCGAAGCTGGCGGTTCTTGCAGCGGTAACGTTAGCAGGCACGTTTTTTTTGATGCGGTATGTACAGGATATGGACATGATGACCTTTGGCGAAGAAAAGGCATTGTCGGTGGGGGTTGAACTGAAAAAGGTAAAATTTATCCTGATTGCGGTTGCCGCCCTGATAACGGGTACGGCGGTTTCCTTCACCGGGATCATCGGTTTTGTGGATCTGATTGCACCTCATGTTGTGAGAAAAATATTCGGCTCTTCCCACAGGTTGGTCATTCCGGCAGCCGCACTCTTTGGAGGCGCTTTCATGACCCTTGCCGACCTTGTTTCCCGCACGGCGATATCGCCGTCCGAGCTGCCAGTCGGGGCTGTGACCGCACTGATCGGTGCCCCGTTCTTTGCGTACATTTATTTTAGAAAGGGAAAGAGGAGGGCGTGATCATGCTCACATTATCCCATGTAAGTGCAGGGTATGACGGCAAAAATGTCCTGAACGATATTTCCTTCGAGCTGCCCCATGGGAAGAGCCTGTGTATTTTAGGGCCGAACGGATGCGGGAAAACAACACTTTTGCGTGCCATTGCAGCGCTTATTCCGTCGGAAGGGAACATAGTTATGGATGGGCGGAATATCCATACCATGAAACGACGGGAAATCGCCTTGAAAATTGCTGTTATGAGTCAGGTTTCAAGTATTTATTTTCCTTATACGGTTTATGAAACGGTCATGCTCGGCAGGTATCAGCACATGAAAGGCTCCTTCTTTGCTACGCCCTCGGACAAGGACCGTGAAATGGTGGAGAAATGTCTCGTCACAACAGACCTTGGCGACATCCGGAACAAAATGATCGACAGTCTTTCCGGCGGGCAGTTGCAGAGGGTTTTCCTGGCCCATACCCTTGCACAGGACCCACAGCTTATTTTACTGGATGAGCCGACAAATCACCTTGATATAAGGCATCAGCTCGACCTTGTCAGCCATTTGAAGGAATGGTCAAAAGCCGATAATCATGCCGTTATCGGGGTATTCCATGATATAAACCTTGCAATGCGGTTGTCTGAGAATATGATGTTCCTGAAGGATGGCAGTATTAAAGGCATGGGGACTGCAAAGGAATTGATCCATTCGAAATTTCTGCAGGAGGTATACGATATGGACATATTGGGATTCATGGTTGATTCTTATAAACGATGGAATGATTTTAGCGAATGAACATCGGAATGACCCGAATGAATAGATGAAGGAATCAGAGTGAGTGAAAACCGGAATGGTCCAAATGAATAGACGAAGAATCCATAGGAGTGAGTGAACACCGGAATGACCCGAATGAACGAACGAAGGAACCATATGAATGAATAAATACCTGAATGATTTTAATGAAGGTACAGTGGAACAGATCGGGAATTACAGCCGGAATAGGTTTCCGGGCAGTTTTTGAGAGAATGAAAGGAAGCTGAGTGATATGATGGAGATTTACAGAAGTCCATATGAAGCATACCCATTTCTATCTGACAAGCCGGAGGATCTGAGGTGTGATTTTGAAATAGCAACAGACAAGGTTACAAGCAAAGTCGGTTTACTGCGTGCACTTTGTCCTGAAGAGGATATGAAGGAAGAACTGCAAAAGATTGGAGAGCTGGTCTATCACAGCAATCCGACGCTGCGTACAAAGCTGACGCTTGTAAAGGAAGAGGTCGATTGGTTGAATTCCTGTGTACAGCGCTTAAAAGAGGAAACGGTAGGAAGATGTGACAAATTCGTATTGCCGCAAGGTTCTGAAAGAGCATGCATTGCACATATCCTTCGTGCGGAGTGCAAGGAACTGGTGAGACTCCTCTATCGCTATTGCTATTGCGGAAACAGTGTGGAACCAATACTTATAGACTTTACGAGTTTGCTCTCCGGTTATTTTTTCCTGATGGCCCTGAAACTGAATCAGATGGATGGGGTGGATGAAATACCGTATGTCAGCAGGAATTATCTCCAGAAATGATGTTTGCAGGGTAGAAAGGGGATATGGGAGGATGAAGGCAAAAAACATCATGGTACAGGGAACGGGATCATCCGTGGGGAAGAGCATCATCACCGCAGGACTTTGCAGGGTGCTGATGCAGGACGGACACCGTTCGGCGCCCTTCAAATCGCAGAATATGGCGCTGAACTCCTTTATCACCAAAGAGGGAAAAGAAATGGGACGCGCCCAGGTAGTCCAGGCAGAAGCAGCGGGCTTGGAGCCTTCTGTTGAAATGAATCCGATTCTTTTAAAGCCGACCACGGACATCAAATCCCAGGTAATCCTCAACGGCGAAGTATACAAAAACATGTCCGCCGCCGAATACCACAATTTCAAGCCGGAACTGGCAGTGCTCGTAAGGAATGCTTATGAGAAGCTTGCAGAAAAGCATGAAATTATCGTGATAGAAGGTGCCGGAAGTCCTGCGGAGATCAACTTGAGGGATAAGGACATCGTAAACATGGGGATGGCGGAAATCGTCGATGCACCGGTGATCCTTGTGGGAGACATTGACAAGGGGGGTGTATTCGCATCTCTGGCCGGTACCATGCTGTTGCTGACGGAAGCGGAACGCAAGAGGGTCAAAGGAGTGATCATCAATAAATTCAGGGGAGACATCGGGATTTTAAAGCCCGGTCTGGAGATGCTTGAGGAGATCATTCATATTCCTGTTCTAGGCGTATTGCCATACGCAAAACTTTACATTGAAGAGGAAGACGGTCTTTCCGAGAGGTTCTGCCAGGAAAGTGAGGACAGGGAGTACGATATAGATGTGGCAGTGGTCAAACTTCCGCATATTTCAAATTTCACGGACATAAATGCACTGGAAAATATCCCTGGTGTAAGGGTTCGTTTTATTGAAAGGGTTTCAGAGATCCAGAAACCGGATTTGATCGTGATACCGGGAACAAAGAATACCATGGGGGATCTGACCCACATCAGGGGAAATGCGATGGAAGCGGCGATAAAGAGGCTTCATGAAAAGGGGACGCCTGTATTCGGCATCTGCGGCGGATATCAAATGCTCGGGATGGAAATCAACGATCCTTTCAGAACCGAATCCGATCTGCTGCAAATGGAAGGGATGGGCCTTCTGAACACAAGGACGGTATTCCAGCAGCAGAAGATCACTACCCAGGTTGAAGGTGCCATATCCGGAGATGACGGTATGCTCAAGGGATTGAAGGGAATGAAAATCAAGGGGTATGAAATCCATATGGGGACAACAGATTGTTCGGAAGGCTGTAACCCATTTCTTATAATTCACAAGGGCTTGGATGAAGGGCTTAAAGTGACGGGCGGCGTGGTAAATGAGGCCGGAAATGTTTTCGGAACCTATATTCATGGCATATTTGACAATATGAGCTTTGCTTCAGGTCTGATAAACAATCTTCGGGAAAGAAAGGGAGCAAGCCGGATTCAGGAATATGAAAAGGAGTTCAGGGCATTTAAGGAGCAGCAGTATGACAAGCTCGCAGATATGATCAGAGAGGATCTGGATATGGACAGGATCTATGAAATCATTGGTGTGAGAGGTGAAAAGCAGCCATGCCGCTGATCGTTCATTTTATGGATATCGTCATTGCATTCCTTATAGACCTTATCGTTGGAGACCCTTACTGGCTGCCGCATCCGGTAAGATATACGGGGTGGGTGATCAAAAGAGGCGAGAGCCTTCTGCGGCGTATGATACAAAGAGAGAGACCCGGGAACGCGGAGCTGAATGAAAGGCTGGCAGGCGGAATTCTGGCGATCACCACTGTAGCGGCGACATCCCTTCCAGTCTTCCTTTTGCTGGCATTGGCCAATCTTGTCCATCCGATCTTGTTCCATATTTTAAACATCTACTTCATTTATTCGGCTCTGGCAACAAAGTGCCTTGCAATTGAGGCCAAAAAGGTTGCCGCTTCTCTGACGGATGGAAATCTCCCGGAAGCAAGAAGCCGCCTTTCCATGCTTGTGGGACGGCAGACCGGACACCTTACGGAGAAAGAAATCATAAGGGGTGTGATAGAAACGACAGCCGAAAATACAGTTGATGGCGTCATTTCACCTTTATTTTATACATTTATCGGTTCCTTTTTCGGAATGGGTGCGCCGCTGGCCTGGACCTTCAAAGCAATCAGTACACTGGACTCCATGGTAGGATATATGAATGAAAAATACATCCATTTCGGCAGAATCTCCGCGAAAACGGATGATGTGGCTAATTATATCCCTGCAAGGCTCTCGGGAGTTTTCATACCGGTCGGGGCTTTCTTTTGCCGACTGGATTGCAAGAAGAGCTTCAAGATTATGAAGAGGGATCGGCACAACCATAAAAGTCCCAACTGTGCCTGGCCGGAAGCTGCATTTGCCGGTGCTCTCGGAATCAGGATCGGCGGCAGCAATGTCTACTTCGGGCAAATTGTCGAAAAGCCGGAGATAGGGGATGCAGACAAGGAACTTGGCAAAGAGTTTATTCCGAAAACAATCAGTTTGCTATATGTAACGGCAGTCATTGTGTTAATATCGGGCATGGGGCTTGCGGCAGCAGTTCTAGCCGTATTGCCGTGAAGAGAATAGGATGATAGAAAAGTATAGAAGAGTATAGAGGAGAAGAGAAGAGTGTAGAGGAATATAGAGGAGTATAGAAATGTATAGAAGAACATAGAAGAGAAGAGCAGAGTATAGAGGAGAATTGCAGAGTATAGAGGAGTACAGAAGAGAAAAGAAGAAACGAAGGAAGAGATGAGCAACATGAGCATGCAATCGAAGGAAGAGAGGAATGAAGCAATATGGAGGAGCATGACAGAAATATACATGGAGGCAATGTTTATGAAGTCGCCAAACAATATGGTATTGCTGAAAAAGAATTAATTGATTTCAGCGCCAGCATCAATCCTCTGGGAATGTCCGGACTGTTGAAGGAACTTCTGGCTGAAAGCCTGAATGACCTGGTCAATTACCCTGATCCGGAATGCAATGAACTGAGAAGGGAAGTGTCTCAATATCTTGGCGTTCCGAAAGAGTCCGTCATAACCGGCAATGGGGCATCTGAAATTATATGCCTCCTTTTTGAGGTTCTCAAACCCCTTCGGGTTTTTATGCCCGCGCCGTGTTTTTCAGAATATGAATGTGCCGCAAGAAGCTTTGATGCTCAAATTGCATATTATAAACTCCTGGAAGAAGAGGAATTCAGGCTGGATGTGGATAGCTTCACAAGAGAGATCCCGGACAAAACCGATACGATATTGATCTGCAACCCAAATAACCCAACCTCCAGGCTCATTCCAGGGAGTGAATTGCTGAAGCTGATCGCGCATGCATATGAAAGAAATATCAGCATCATTGTGGATGAAGCGTTTATCGAACTGACCCTAGGAGGAAATGAAAATTCTATTGCCGGTTGGCTTGGACACTATCCGAATTTGTTTATCATAAGGTCTCTCACAAAAATATTGGCAGTGCCGGGTTTGCGGGTGGGGTATGCCTTGGGGGAACATTCCGTAATACAAAGAATGTGGCTGAAAAAGATCAAATGGTCTGTAAATTCTTTGGCCTGCCACGTCGGCAGAGTGCTGAATGAAGACACCGCATATTTTAAAGCAACCTCAGACTGGCTGTCGAAGGAAATGGATCGGTTTTACAAGGAATTGACCGGTATCGGCGGGTTGAAAGTATTCAAACCGGAGACGAATTTCATTTTAATGAAAATATTGGACGAAAGGTATACTTCAATATCACTCAGGGAACTTTTGATCCGGCAGGGATTTCTGATAAGGGATGCAAGCAACTTCAAGTTTCTTGACGACAAGTATATCAGACTGGCCATTAAGGACAAAGACACAAACGATCTCCTTACAGCAGCTTTATCAAAATTACTTCACATTCCCACATAAACAAATCTGTAGAAATATCGAAGTTCTCTATATTTTAATTACATTTTCAATGAAATCCGAAGACTTAAAAAAGGTATTTATACTCATCTTGCCATTCGACAGGACGTTTGGAAAGATGCAGCTAAATATTCCGTCCCTGTGCCGAAACTTGACACAAGCAGAATAATTCACGATAATGGAAGATGGTAACGGTGCAAAAAGACATGAAATCCGAGGTGCTTTAATGTGGCGGGGATTTCATATAGATAGATAAACATCATGGATCAGTTTCCATTGTAATAGCTGGGGATTCAGGCTGTCAAAATCAGATCGAAGAGTGAGGAACCATCATGGCAAACAGGAATTATCCATTGTATGAAACGACCGTTTTTGAAGATTTCAGGATCATGACGGAAAATGTTGCAAAGAAATATCCGGACAGAATTGCAATTTCATATAGAAAGAATTCGAAAGACAAGGAAACCGTGGATGTAACCTATGCACAGGCCAGGGATTACATCCGCAACATGGGAACGGAACTGATTTCCATGGGATGCCGCGACAGGCATGTTGCACTTATTGGCGAAAGCTCCTTCGACTGGATTTGTTCTTATTTCAGCCTGTTGTCCATCGGTTCGGTCGTTGTGCCAATTGACAAGGATCTCCCGGCGGAAGAAATAATAGGAGTCCTGAATACGGCGGAATGCGAATTCCTGCTTTACAGTGCGGCAATAGAAGCCAAAATCGAAACAATCAACGGAAAAGTTCCCTGCCTGAAAACCTTAATCTGTATGGGCGAGCCGAAAATGGAGGGAACGATGAAGCTTTCCGAAATCTCGGCCAAGGGCGGCGAGCGCTTTCGAAACGGCGACAACGCCTATTACGACTACGAAATTGACCGGGAACGCATGGCCACTATTGTCTTTACTTCAGGTACGACGGGAAGAGGCAAAGGGGTTATGCTCTCTCAAAAGAATATCGTCTCTGATATGACGCAGGGGATGTATAACTTCGCAATTTCTCCGAAGACCATGAATGTACTTCCTCCGCACCACACTTTTGGCTCTACCGTAAATTTTGTCGGACATTATGCGCAGGGTTCGGAAATTTATATTTCCAGCGGTCTCAAACACATAGCGGATGAAATGAAGGAACAAAAGCCGACACATCTGGTGCTGGTGCCTTTGTTTGTAGAAACGCTGTACAAGAAAATCTGGTCAGGGGCGGAAAAAAGTGGAAAGGCAGATCTTCTGCGCAGGATGATCAAGGTTAGCAATGGTTTGCGTAAATGCGGCATCGATTTACGGCGGCTGCTGTTTGGCAACGTACTGGAATCCTTCGGTGGAAAGCTTGAGATGATTATTTGCGGCGGTGCCATTCTGAATCAGGAGATCATAGATACCTTTGACGCCATCGGAGTAGCCATCCTCAACGGGTACGGCATCACAGAGTGTGCTCCGCTTATTTCCTGCAACCGGAACAAATATCAGAAAAAAGGAAGTGTTGGTACCCCGATCATCGGTGAATTGGTAAAAATCAAGGATCCGGATGAAAATGGGGAAGGTGAAATCTGTGTCAAAGGTCCGAATGTCATGCTGGGCTACTATAAAAATCCGGAAGCGACCGCAGCAGCCTTTGATGAAGATGGCTATTTCAGGACAGGCGACTATGGCAAACTGGATGAAGAAGGCTGGATTTATATTACCGGAAGGTTGAAAAATCTGATCATTTTAAGCAATGGCAAGAATGTGTACCCGGAAGAGGTGGAAAACGAGATTTCCGCTATTCATGGGGTCTCAGAGGTTATTGTATATGCGGGTGAAAGTAAATCCCAAAAGAGTAAGGAAGTGATTGTTGCCGAGATTTTCCCGGACTTCGATGCACTGAAGGAAAGAGGGATCGAAGATATTAAGGGGTATTTCGAAAATGAAATCAAAAAGGTCAATAGCAGAATGGTTTCCTATAAAGCAGTAAAATTGGTTAAGATCCGTCAGGAGGAGTTCAAGAAGAATACTTCCAGAAAGATTCTCCGTTTTGCGATTGATAAAAGTATAGAATAAGTTCCCCGGCACAGGTGACATAGAAATTCCAGTAAGGGATAAATAAATTATCCGCTGATCCGGAACAAATAAGGTCACGAGACTATAGCCGCGACCTTATTTGTTTGTAAGAGGCAGAAGGGACTAGGGCCTAACCAGGATCTTGGGATCGATACCAGTATTTCCAGGCAGAAGCATTTTAGGGTCTATGTCGGGTATAATGGTTTTCAGCATACCCGCATCTATATTCAACGTGTCCTCAATGATTTTTGGATGGGGGTCCGGAGTAGATTTTATTGTAGTTGCTGCAGTAACTGGAGTGGAGGATAAGAGTATCGAAAACAGAATAAAAGTAAATAAAGCAGTTTTAATTCTTTTCATTTACATCACCTCGATTTACTAGACTTAATAACACCTAAAAAGTTCCTTGAATTTTTTCTTTTTGTTATATTACTATTTCTACGGATAAATAGTAATAATCAATTGGACTGAGTATATTGGAGGAGTTCTTGTGTTGCTGGATAATGAACAGTATCGAATTATTGTCGAATCGACACCGAATATGATATGGAGATCCGGAACGGATACCTTATGCAATTACTTCAACAAAAGATGGCTGGAATTTACAGGCAGAAGTATTGAACAGGAAATCGGGACGGGCTGGGCCCAAGGTGTACATGAAGAGGACTATGATGCATGCCTGAGAACCTATCTGGATGCTTTCGCGAAACGGGAGCCCTTTGAGATGGAATACCGGTTGAAGCGTAAGGACGGCGTATGGAGATGGGTCAATGACAGAGGAGTTCCATATTACATCAATGACCGGGAATTCGCCGGATATATCGGCAGCTGCATGGATGTGACGGACAAAATAGAAGGGCGGATGCTGCGTGATCTTGCACAAAAGGACGGTCTTACGGGAATATTCAACAGGCAGTATTTTGAGCAACTGGCGGAAGTCCAATTTTTAAAGGCAAAAAGGCTTCAGTCGGATCTGTGCATTGTTATGATTGATATAAATGAGTTCAAGAAGATTAATGATAATTACGGGCATTTAACAGGAGATCTTGTTTTAAAGGAAGTAGCAAAAACCATATCGGAAAACATCAGGGACTTTGATATTTTCGGCAGGTTTGGAGGAGACGAATTCATCCTGCTTATGTCAGATACAAATCGCGTCCAGGCTGCCGCCATCGTCAGAAGGCTGCAGAATCTGGTCCGGAAAATACAGTTTAAACAAAGTGACAATGGGGCAAATGTAAGTGCATGTTTTGGAATATATCAAATGCAGGGAGAACAGGATTTGATCAAAGTTATCATGCAGGCGGATAAGAAACTTTATGAGAGAAAACGCAGCAGATTGAAGAGATCCTCTTGATTTCTTTGTCAATTTCTGAGAGTATTATGGTAAAATAGACTCATCACGTTACAATCACGAAAGGGAATTTAAAATGGGAGCAAAGGAAATCAAAGGAGCGCCGGTTGCGGAAGAAATCCGTTCAGAGCTGCGCCTGGAGATAGAGAAGGTGAAGGATCTGGGATATTTCCCAAGGCTGTCAGTTCTTTTGGCCGGAGAGGATCCCGGCAGTGTGTGGTATGCACAGAGCAAGGTGAAAATCGGAGAAAAACTGGGTGTCAGGGTCGACCTCACAAGGCTTGAAGGGGATGTCAGCGAGGAAGAACTTTTACGGCATATTGCCGCCTTGAACGCTGATGACACAGTACACGGAATACTTGTGGAACTTCCGCTGCCGAAGCAGTTGGATAAAATTAAAGTCATGAACGCGATTGATCCTAAAAAAGATGTGGACGGAGTGACTGCCGTTAATCGGGGATATGTCATGGGCGGGCAGGAAGGACCGGCTCTGGTGCCTGCGACTCCCATGGCCTGCATCGAATTGATTGAGAGGTCCGGAGTATCGCTGAAGGGAAAGCGTGTCACACTTGTCGGGAGAGGCGACACTGTGGGGAGGCCGCTGGCTTCGCTGCTCATCAGCCGGAATGCGACAGTAACGGTTTGCCATACAAAGACCCGGAATCTGGCGGAAGAGTGCAGGAAAGCTGATATTCTGGTAGCGGCTGCAGGACAGGCTCATCTCGTAACCGGTGAAATGGTGGCGGAAGGGACGATTGTAATCGATGCGGGCATCAATGAATTAGCCGATGGATCCTTTACAGGCGATGTGGACTTTCATGCCGTAAAGGAGAAAGCAGCTGCAATCACGCCTGTACCTGGCGGGGTGGGCAGCCTGACAACAACGATCATCATGGCGAATACCCTGAGGGCGCTCAAGCTTCAAAAGGGTTTGAAATAGGAGGAATACATGAATATTTATGAGTTGACCCTGAATGAGTACCTTGATGCAGCTTCATCAAAAAGCTCCACACCTGGCGGGGGCAGCGTCAGTGCTGTTGTTGCCGCAAATGCTTCGGCGATGGTAAGCATGGTTGCAAATCTGACCCTGTGTAAAAAGGGTTATGAGGATGTGCAGGATGTGGTCGGGAGTATTCTTGAAGTGATGAGTAAAAACATGACGAATATAAAAGAACTTACCCAGAAGGATATGCAGGTGTTTCAGAGTTTTATGGAGGCCTGGAGGCTGCCGTCTGCAACAGAGGAAGAAAAATCCGGGAAAAGCATTGCGATGGAGAAGGCGGCACAAAACGCATCCACTGTACCACTGGAACTGTGCAGCGCGTGTATTGAAATTCTCAGGCAGGCTTGCCGGCTGGCCCCGATTGGCAATAAGACCGCAATATCGGATGTTGGAGTTGGTGCGTATCTGGCCGAGGCAGCCCTCAATGCTGCGATGCTGAGTGTGGATATTAATTTGCCCATGATCAGAGAGGAGGCTTTCAAGGAAAAGCTTCTTATGGAAAAGAAGAGGCTTCTGGCGGAAGCGGAGGAACTGAAGTCAGAAGCGGTTGCAGAAGTCAGGAAGAGACTGTAGAGGTTCTATAGTTTATTCACTTTGGGTACCTGCACATCAAGTCCGTTCCAATAGGCCAATCCTTTAGAATTGTCCGCTGGGTGGGAATTGATGTCGCGGGATAATATATTAGGATAATATATTATAATGAGGTTAAAATGTCTCCTGTCTCCTGACTCTTTTGCTTCTGCAAAAAGCCCGGGTGGCAGGTATCGATTTGGCTTTCAGGAGGTAAACATCTCTCCCGCTTCGTTGAAGCGCAGCTAGGTGTAAAATTTCATGAGGAAATACTACACCCTTGCAAGGGAAGGTCTCTACAACTGAAACATTTACTTTGAACCGATGCGATATAGTAAGCAAGAACATCTGAACCGCCTTGATGACGGAAAGAGGAAGGTGACCAGGATGGATACTGATAGGACAACACTTAAGCCGGATGTATATCTTTATGGGATGACGGTCTATTCCACCATACATCTTCTTGAAGGGAAATATCCCGAGCCGGATACCTACGGAGAAATAAAACAAACTTATGTCCTCCCAGGGGGAGAGACCGGGAACTCGGCGATAGTACTGTCTCAGATGGGTCTGCGGGTTAAAATGGACGGTCCGTTTCTGGGGAGCAGAACGCGGGACGGGATTCTGGATTTTTTCGAAAAGTTCAGTATAGATTGTTCAGGTCTGCATTACGACCCCTCCTATGACGGTGTGCAGGACCTGGTGCTGGTCGGAGGGGACACGCGGACGGTATTCGGCAAATTCGGCTGTTATTTCCGGGAAGGCTGCCGGTGGTCGGATTTTAACAGGGAAGCAGTCATCGCTTCGAAGATTGTTTCGATAGACCCGTTCTTCGGAGAGATTACCAACAATCTGGCCGCCTATTGTGTTGAGAACGGCAAGTCCTATGTCACGATAGACTGCCTGCCGGACAGTTATCTGCATACTCATGCCGCAGCAACGGTAATCTCGAATGAATTCATCGGAGACAACTTCAAAGGGGAGAAAACCGACAGCCTGTTCGGAAGGTATACAAATGCCTCCGATGGCTTGGTGATCTTTACTTCCGGTTCAAAAGAAATCCTTTACGGCAGGAAGAACAGTGGGATGCATTCTCTTAAACCGTTCAAGGTGGAGGTCGCAGGTACCCTTGGCGCCGGTGATACCTTCAGGGGCGGCGTAGTTTATGGCGTGCTGAAGGGAATGTGCGATGCGGACACCGTGAAATTCGCGGCAGCTACGGCCGGATGCGTATGCAGAAGGTTCCCCATGGCATTGAATCCGCCCGATTTGCAGGAGATACTTGAACTGGCAGGCTTAAAATAGCGTTTGTTTCATCTGCTTGATATAGAGATCGATATCCGAAATCTTCCTTTCAAGCCACTCCAAGGCTTATAGGCACAATGAGTAAGAAAAGATCTCCAATTTGGGAGATCGGTAACTTACTCATTTTCTGATACAGCACCTGTTTCTTCAAGATTTTCTTTTGTCATTCTATTAAACAGAGCCCGTTTATTAATAAACTCATTACATCCTTGTTCTAGCTTCTTAAAATCAAAACTACGCAAAGAAACTTTTGAATCTGGGTGTTCGTATTTAAGCAGATATATTCTTTTGGAATTGGATATTAGCGGTAATTTGTTGATTTGCTTAAGCTCGTTACTTAATAAGTCAATATATTTACTTTTTTCTTCAATGTTCTTGAATATCCTGTATTGATCGATATTTTTATACTGCAAATTAATTAGCAGTGATTCGTGGATCGGAAACATATAGTTGAGATTCACTACAGCTATCAATCTATTATCTTCTGGATGATAGATTTTATAAAAATCTAATTGTTGTGTCATTAATTTATGCCTATCTTGAGGATGAGATACTTGTGATATATATACCATTTCATCTATTTTAAATAAAGAACTAAAGAATGGTTTATATTTATCGTCGCCATAATCTGAGAAGGGTATTCTTCTTTCATAATTATCTCTTAAAAAATCTAGATAGGTATCATTTGGTACCGTCCATTCTATTCCCATCTTATCCCCACTTCAAAATAAAATGGACTCGTATGAGGAGTCCATTTTATTAATACGATTTTGATTGGATTCGTAACCGCTATTAATACAATTTTGATAGGATTTGTAACCGCTATTAATACGATTTTGGTTGGATTCGTAACCGCTACTTATATTATATTCTCCATTAACGATCTCGTCAATACAAAATTTTTATAAATATTTCCATTGAATATGGACGCGTTAATAGTTATTTTTGAAATGAATGTTATTCCATGTTCGCATATGATATAATATGAAA
>JAEWQC010000264.1 GCA_023399355.1 Bacillota bacterium
GTAGTATGATGTGGCCATACACCACGACCCCAGTCAAGCAAACCAAACGAATGATTAGGATGAAAGGTTACGGTATGGCTACCGAGTTTTACAGTACCGGATGCACGCATACCAATTATTTTCTGATTATAATAGAATAGTTTTTCACCTTCATCAAAAGGGGTTGCGATGACCATGGAGTCCTTTGGCTCATGGGATAAATGCAGGGATGCAGTCAGATCCTCGTTGCTGAAAAAATTCTTGATGGAAAGAAAAAGCTCTCTGCTGTTATTGCAATGCACAAAGGATACTTTTGCAGTTGCATTTTGATAAATAATATTTCCAACTTCAGAAGACTCAGGCATCGAGAAGTTTCTATCCATCACAACGCCTATAGAACTTTTGGTCGTTTGAGTTTCATGAATAAAATCAATAAAAGTAGCACTGATGAGTATAAGAGCTCCACTTTTTCCGATGGTTAGAGCAACAGCATATTCGTCATTGTTAATCAAATAGTAATCCCATTCTTTTAATCTGGATTTTAAGGCTACATCCATTCGTTGATAGCTTAATAGTGGAGCTGTAGCATATCCTGTCTGAATTAGTTCGCCGTGTTTATCTAATAATTTTGAAGGTTTTGTTATTCTATATTGCATAAAGCTCCCAATGAATTATAAATTTTGATAATACAATATACTACTTCTGAGGAGAGATGGTTACTGTCTATATATAATTAGTCATGCGTGGTGTTTCTACGGAAACAATTTACAACTATATTGACTATTGCAAAACCGCTTGTTTCCTTTGTCTGGTCCAGTTTTCCATTTACAAAAGGCATTAGAATTTTCAGTCCTAATGCCTTTCGCTATTATTTATTAAATTTTAGTTTTTGATGTCATCTTCTTAATAGTCTCTAAACAATAGGGTATCTTTCAAATTCACTTTCATCAAAAACAGTCTTACGCTTAAACGGAAGGATTTACTTCGCGGTTTATATAAGCAATTTCAATGACATTCCCATCAGGGTCTGCGAAAGCACTTTCATAAAAGCCATCGTCGTATTGTTCCTTGTTTTTTGTCAAAGGAATGCCTTCACTGCAACAGTAATCTGTAATTTCGTTGACTTCGGCTTCCGTTTCAACTTCTATTGAAAAATGAGAGAAACCGACTTTCTCATCTTGAGAGGCAGGTGATATGAACGGTCTCGTCATAATCTCTATTTTGACTGCCCCATAAATTTCAAGGAAAACGCAACGAAACTCTCCTGACTGATGTGAAAAGAGAACTTTTCCTTGGCAATGCTTTATATAAAAATCTTTTAATCGTACTATGTCCGTTGTCCAAAATGCAATATGATGTAATTTCATCTAATAACCTCCTGATATTCGTTGATTTTTAACAGTTATATTTAACAGTGAGCAAACGAATATGCAGGGATGATCATGTTGAAATGCATGATCATCTTCTCGGATACGATAGCGTAGATACGCTTTCCAGCAGTTGCCAATCTAGTAAACTTGTCGTAACATTCCATGATGGATACTAAGATATAAACATCTCTTTGAACATTTAACATAACGAAAGTATTCATCCTATATCCATCCTTTCAGATTTTATTAGATAATATTGTTTCAAAAGATCTGCTTTGGTGTCACGCTTTCATGTAAAAGCGACACAAATTACATCAAATCAAATATGGGAATGAGGTTCGTTAATAATACGATTTATATTCTATCATCAAAGCAGTATTTTTGTCTATGCAAAAGTGAGGACGACAATGCTAAGTATTTATGATTGTAAAGGGATATCCATAGCAGATTTTTCTTGCATTCTATCGCTTGCAGTGTTAGAACTGTGTTATAAGTGATAGAAACACATACGAGGATTAAAATGAGAAAAGTACTTTTGTATATTGTGGCGATCATATTTTTATTAGGTGGAATTATGGGCTTAGTGAAAACATTTGTTCCTCAAATGGATTGGTTGAGTTTTCGATCTATGATTACTCATGAATCAGGGGAATATCCACTATATGTCCGTATATATGGCGGTATCATGGCTGTCATGGAAATTGGTTTAGCAGCAATCATTTTACTATGGAAAGAAAAGCTATTCTCTATCTGCATAGTGATTATAGGAATCAATATGTTAGGATGTTTGATTGCTGTATTAAGTGGTGATTTTTTTGGAATTATTAGTTTACTATTAAGGATTTTACCATTGTATTTGTTAATAGCAGAATATAAAAAAGAGCATAATATGTAGATTTCCTGTTCCTGGTAGTTTTAAGCGAAGATGCTGTATTTGTATTGACACAGCGATATGAAAAATTGTATTCTTTATAATAGATGTAAAGTAATTGTTAATACGAATGCTATTGGAATTGAGTTTGCTGCGGGATTAAAAACGCCCTTGCGGAGAAAAACTTTTAACGGCGATGTGCCGGAAAACAAGCAAAACAAGGAGGAGGTTCACTGCATGAAAACACTCATCATCTACTATTCCTACACAGGACATACGAAGGAAATCGCCGAGGATTTGGCGTCAAAAGAATCTTCGGACATTGAGGAAATCAAAGAAGCAAAGCATCGCGGCAAATTCAGCGCATATGTGAGCGGTTGCTTTGCCGCCATCAGGGGTAAGGCGTGGGCAATTCGGCCGATCAAAAAGGATTTGAACGTTTACGAGCACATCGTTGTGCTTGCCCCGATATGGGCGGGTAACCCTGCTCCTGCGGCAAATGCCATATGGAGCAAGCTTCCAGGTGGTAAAAAGATATCTGTTAAAATGGTATCAGGCAGCGGGAAAAGTGACTGCAGGGAGCGGATTGAGAAGCTCATTGCGGCGCAAGGCTGTGAGTTGGAGAGCTTTGAGGACATTAAAAAGTGAGTGAGCATTCCGTATTAGCAAAAGAGCTATTCAAAAAAGGGTA
>JAEWQC010000285.1 GCA_023399355.1 Bacillota bacterium
CACCCTTTGTTATGATAGGGTGTACTCGAATACCATCCTCATCCTTGAACACTTCTCTCTGAGTATGGATACCCATCATTGCAATCATTGCAGCATTGAGAGCATTAATCCCTTCATGAGGTGCCCCGCCCGCATGTGCTTCCCGTCCCATAAATCTTACTGTTTTACCAACAAATCCGGATCCCCCTCCATGAACAAAGGCCTTTCGATCCGTGGTACCACCATGGGAATGGACCATCATCGCCATATCGATATCATCAAAGGCTCCTAGCCTTATTAGCTCTTGTTTGCCTCCGAATAATTGGATATCACCATTATTCTTAAGGTGCTCTCGGTATTCAAGTTCAACGAACTCTTCCGCCGGAACCGCCATAAAGGCCACATCTCCATCTAGTTCATTCATAATTCCACTTTGTACCAGTCCAAAAGCGACACCAAGCATCGTTGCAACCTGAGCATTGTGCCCGCAGGAGTGTGAGGCTCCTGTTGTCATGTCCGCCTTAGGATGCAGAGGGCAAACCACTGCATCCATTTCACCGATTACTGCTACCTTAAGCTTGCTGCTTCTTCCTTTTAGCTTCGCTTTAATGCCTGTTATGGCTAGTGAAGCTTCATACTCTAACTGAAGCGATTCAAAAATCTCCTTAATAAGACGGGCCGTCCGTACTTCTTTATACCCCATCTCCGGTTGATTTAGGATCGTTTCTCCAATCTGAATTATCTTTTCTCGATTTGCATCAATAGCAGCAAGAACCTTTTCTTTCCTATCACCGATATTCATTGAAGTATACTCCCTCGATTCCGTTTATCACTTTTCCCTGAAGCTTATCGCTGAACGCTTTTTTCTGAACGCTTTTCTCTGAACGCTTTTCTCTGAACGCTTTTCTCTGAACGCTTTTCGCTGAACGCTTTTCCAGTTTATATATAGGTTTATATGTAGCTCTATCTCCAATTATCGATATTACTTTTCACAAATTCATCATCATTAAGATGGGGATATAAACGATAAACACGTTCTATTTCTTCCATTTGGCCCGGTGACAGAGTCTCCTCCTCATTCAGACACCAGATGCCTTCCATTAATCCCTGCTTTTGTAATACCAGGTGCAGACCAGCAATACATCCTTTAAAGCCGTTGGCAGTATCAAAAAAGGCTGCGTTACAATCCGTTACTTCCATGGCAAGTGTTAACAGGTCTGCCTTAATATACTCATCCTTTGATCTAGCCTTTAGCATCTCAAATATCTTAACAGCTGTATTTGCCCATACGGACCAATGACCTAACAATCCTCCCACAAAGCCCTTTTCATAGGTTTTTCCATCCTGGGTAAACTTGTACTTTGTTAAAAGGTCAAGCACGATATTATCATCGTTACCTGTATACAGAGCTATTTGATCCGCTCTGGATGAGAAGGTGGCTGCTCTTACAACATCGAGTGTTTGGTATCGGTTAAAGGGTGCACTCTTAATTCCAATTACATGGTCAATTTCACAGAATTTCTGCCAATAATCATAGGTAAAGGCTCTTCCTCCCACGCTGTTCTGAAGATAAAATCCAACTACCGGTATAATCCCAGCAACCGCTTCACTGCGTCTCAGCATTTCTTTTTCTGAAAGATGATTTAAGCCTCCGGGACTTAACAATACCGCATCATATCCTAATCTAAGGGCGATTTTTGCTTCCTCTACTGCTTGATCGACGGGACCACATACTCCCGCGATTCTCACTATAATTTTACCTGTCTTATTCTCAAAGGCTTCCATCTCTTCAACCGCTAATTTTAGCACCGGTTCAAACAATCCAACCTCTGGATCTCTAATCTCAAATTGTGTTGTATGTACAGCTACCGCTAATCCTCCCACACCTGCATTCAGATAATAGCGGGTGAGCAATCTCTGCTTATTTTCATCCAACTTTCTGGATGCAGTTAGTGCTAAGGGATGTGCTGGTATAAAGGTTCCTTCGGCAAATTTTAATAACGCCTGTTCATGTCGATTCATTAGAAATTCCCCTTTCTTTCTTCAAAATGAGTTGGCTTTCCTAAGGAGCGCCCTCCCTCTAATATCCATTCTGCCTGCCAGCGAATTAAAGTTTTTAGGGCTACAGTAGGATAACCAAAGGTTTCCATCGCCTGACTTGCATTGTTGAGGAATGCATTTTCTGCCTCCTGGCCTTCAAATATCGGATCTTTACCAAGTAATTTACCCAGCTCTGTCGCTGCATGTCTAACCGATACAGTCTCCGGACCGGTTATGTTCATTTTTACTGCAGGATTTCCGGTATGTAATAATGCACGCAAGGCCATTTCGTTTGCATCGCCTTGCCAAATGCAGTTAAAGCATGTAGTGGTAAGACTGATCGGTTTGCCTTCCATTATATTGGTCGCAAGATCATGAAGTACGCCGTATCGCAGGTCAACTGCATAATTCAGTCTATAAAGAAAAACCTCTGTTCCATACTCAAGGGAAGCATACTCAAACATACGCTCACGCGCAAGACATGACATAGCATAGTCACCCATGGGTGTTGGCTTAATAGTCTCCGTAGCTCCAGAATATACCGGCATCATAGGATAGATATTACCGGAGGAAAATACTACGATTTTTGACTTCTTATATTTCTCTGCAACCAGAGTCGGAAGCCATGCATTCATCGCCCAGGTCAAAGCCTCCTGTCCATCGGTACCAAACTTACGCCCTGCCATGTATATTACATTGGCCACCTCAGGCAATAAGTCAAAGGCTCTAGGCTTAAGTAAATCCACACTGATTGTTTCAATTTCATTGTCCTTCATTAGCTTAGTAACAACCGGATCTGTAAATCGTGATACCGCAATTATTTTATTACTTCTATTTGCTGCCTTTATTGCATTCTTAGCAAGGAGAGCTAAGGACGGTCCCATCTTACCCCCAGCTCCAAGTATTATGATATCCCCATCAATTTTTGTCATATCCTCGATTAGCTTATTCGACGGTTGCGACAATTTAAAATCTAATAATTCTTCATTCCACATATGCTTTCCTCATTTCGCGCTTTTTTTATTTGAATAAAGTTTATATGTAACCATTTAGTTACTTATAGGCAAAAAAATATTATTCATACATCCTACAGGGTATGATAGGAACATTTTATCGATAGCAATCAAATAGAAACATTTTGTTACATAATCAATACATTCATTAATATTTTCATTGTTATCTAACGTTATAGACAGAAGTTAGGGTATGTCCAATTCTTCTTCATAATTGTTTTTCTCTTCCAGCAAGTTCTTAAATTTTGGAAAGGAAAGAAAAATACGGGTTCCTATCTCCGCTTTACTTACCAATTTGATTTCACACTGTTTTCCATAGATCATATATAAGCGATTGATGACATTTTCAAATCCGATACTATTGGAGCTTCTGGTGCAATCTTTACGAATCACACGTTGTAATTTTTCCTCCTGAACTTCTAAAATACCACAGCCATCGTCCTTAATCCATAAGTGAATTAAATTATCCTGTACTTTTCCTCCAATCCACAGGTTTCCTTTGGTGGCTTTCTGTGCAAGACCATGAATGATGGCATTTTCAATCAAAGGCTGTAATATCATTTGGGGAATTTCCTCTGCCAATACTTCTCCCTCAAAATCATAATGGGCTTCAAAGGCATTGGAAAATCTTGTTTGTTGAATATGAATATAGGATTTAACTATATTCACCTCCTCACTGAGTGCTACCATATCACTGCCTTTCACACAATACTTAAATATCTTTGCCAGTGACTTAATCATTTGAGCAGTCTTTGGCGCGTTCTCATCATAGGTTAAGCCTAAAATAACTTCTAAGGTATTAAATAGAAAATGTGGATCGATCTGACTC
>JAEWQC010000301.1 GCA_023399355.1 Bacillota bacterium
CATGAATGCAGTATTATTCATACGCTGCAGAAGTTTTTTATTGCCGATCTTTCTCAGCAGGGCTACAGGATTAGCCCCAAGTTTGTACCATAGTCTTGAATCTATGGATTTGAACAGATCCACTGCTTCATAATTCCAGGTCCACCAGAAGTTCCGGGATAAATCCGAAAGCCTTGAAAGTCTTTCAGGGATAATCGTTGAGACAGTTATTCTGCCTAATGGTTTCATAGTTAATTTCCCCCAGCCGCTTTAATACAACTTCAATATCAAATGTCATGCGAGTGAAGACCGTATCTCGCGGTTTTTGAATATTGACTATTATATTATATAATTTTATCCAGTATAAGTCATTTACTTCATTTAAAAGTTTTTTATATAATACCACAAAAACGAACTAATAATGTTAAATTTAAATTAAAGTTTCCCCAATGTTCATGCAAAAGAAAATTTGCACAATATTTTTTACACAAAATATAAATTTTCTCTATAATTTTAGCATTGTTTGCTTAAAATAATGGCATGGTTAAAAGATTTTTTTTCTATGGAATTATAGGATGGGGAATTGAGATCCTATGGACGGGAATAGGTTCCCTGATTGGTGGAGATTTGAGACTTCTGGGACAATCCAATCTGTGGATGTTCCTGATTTATGGCTGTGCTGTTTTTCTGGAACCCGTGCATCATACAATCAGCAAATGGAACTGGTTATTCAGGGGACTTGTCTGGGTTGCATTGATCTGGGGGATTGAATACTCAAGCGGCTTGATTCTTTATTTGATACTGGGCGTCCACCCATGGTATTATACGGACCGATTCGCCATAAACGGAATAATTACACTTGAATATGCACCTGCATGGTTTGTTGCAGGAATGATTTTCGAACGTCTGCATACCGGCCTGGATAGTTACGGAATTGCGTAGAGGCAGCCTGCAGCCTGGGCTGGTCGTTGGCTAAAGCCACCTGCCCGCCCGTGCAAACTGGGCTGGTCGTTGGCTAAAGTCACCTGCCCGCCCGTGCAAACTGGGCCGGCCGTTGGCTAAAGCCGCCTCTCCGTCCATGCAGCCTGGGCTGGTCGTTGGCTAAAGCCACCTGCCCGCCCGTGCAACCTCGGCTGGTCGTTGGCTAAAGTTACCTGCCCGCCCGTGCAACCTGGGCTGGTTGTGGGCTAAAGTCACCTGCCCGCCCGTGCAACCTGAGTGTTAACAAAATATTAATTTTTCAGACAAGATGTTTCACAATGAGTAAAAATAAGATAGAATGAGTTGAAGTATGCTTTATGCGGTCATCCAACTTATATGGAAATGAGGTCAAAATGCAAACTGCTAAAAAACAGACGCCTAAGTCTGGGGGAAGGCGTCTTTTGATTTTTTTATTATTTGAATTTTTCTTTACTTGTATCACTTTACCCATGTTGATATTCTACGGGCCTTTCAGCGATGTCACCAGATCTATTGTAGGGATGTCCTGGAATACGCTGAGCCACCAGTATATCGCTAAATTCTTTCTTTCGGACGAAGCAATTTCGAGGATACTCGGAAGCAGCTATGCAGTCGATCCGACCGAACGTGGCGAACAGCTGCAAACAATCAAAATCGGAAACACGCATGACGATAAGATTGAAGTTTTCAACATCGATGGAGGAGACTTTGACGGAAAGCTCATGGTAGTGCATGATCCGACGCGGATCATTGCCGGCTACTCTTCACAGCTGCCGGATTCAGGCGAGACTACCAGTCAGATATGCAAGAACAATTCGGTGGTGGCCGGCATTAATGCAGGCGGTTTTATGGACAGGGGCTGGACCGGCACCGGCGGCGCACCTGTTGGATTTATTGTTCACGATGGAAAGGTTGTGTACAACCAGGTTAAAAATGAGAATGCAAAACAGCAGACGGTGGCTTTTACGAAGGATGGGATGCTGATCGTAGGAAAACAATCGATGGCGCAGTTGAAAAAGCTTGGGATCAAGGAAGGTGTCAGTTTTGGACCTCCCCTGATTGTAAATGGAAGACCGACGATCTCCAGCGGAGACGGAGGCTGGGGAATAGCCCCAAGGACGGCAATAGGCCAGAAAGAGACGGGAGAGGTACTTCTGCTTGTCATAGATGGAAGGACGCTCAACTCCTTCGGTGCAACATTACATGATGTACAGGATATCCTGCTGCATTATGGGGCGGTGAATGCTGCCAATCTTGACGGGGGTTCCTCTACAACGATGTATTATAACGGGAAAGTCATCAACAAGCCGTCGGACAAGCTTGGGGAGAGAACTGTCCCTACTGCATTCATGGTCGCTGCGAAGGGCGGTGGTCAAAATTGAAGAAGCTGAAAATGATTTACTGCTGGATATTGATATCGGTAATATTTCAGGTAGCGGTACTTTCCTATATCAATTTCATTTATCTGCCCGGCAGGGGAGCCATCAAGGCTACAATGTACGAAGCAGAGACGGCAGCAGTGAAAGGGCGCAGCTTAAAACTCCCGGATGGTGCCGGAGAGGTGGTTGTATCTTTCGACGGACTTTATGCGGCTTACAGAATGGATAATCAATTGGTCATTTCCGATCTGGATACCCAAAAAACGCTAAAGACGCTTGAACCCGATGGAGGCGAATTTACTTGTTTCAGGTGGCTGCCGGACAGAGAAATGCTGATTTACTCGATAAAAGAGCCGGAAGGGAAAAGCGGGCAAGCCGAAATATCCACTTATGATATAGGACCGGAGCTTGACAGGAGCTATCCTGCCATTAAAAGCCTTCCGGAAGATAGTGAAGTAACAGATATCGTACTTTCACCGCTCACAAACGTAGTCTATCCGAAGATAAAAATCGGAAAGACAAAAGCAAAAATATATAAGTTTGATATTATGGATAATTTGAAATTCATAATGAGTACAAGCACAGAAACGGAAATATTTGAAACAATGTATTCTGACAGCCTTATATATCAATCACCCGACAGCAGTATCCGGATAAGGAACGGCAGGACGGGCGGGACAAGCCGGTTGCCTGTAAAGGATGCAACGAAACTGCTGGCAACGGATGATAATGATTTTATTTATGCGGCGATCACCGATAAAAACGGCAGCCTGACAGCCATTTATTCCGGCAAGGCAGGGCAGAAGGCTGAGGAATGGGAAACCCTCCCACTTGACGAGCCGGTTAAGGCGGAAAACGTTTATATTACTGCCGAAGGAACCATTTACTATGCCGATGTTGAGGCAAAGAAGATCCATGCACTCGAAGGTACGGGTGTGACAGAATATCAGGGTGATCTCCTGACAGTTTTGGATGACTATGCAGTTTCCATCGATGGAAACAAATTATTGCTTAAAATTTTGAAAAAATAAATGCAAATCTTTTTGCTATAAAGTAATAAAGCAGGAATATTATTGTTTTATAAATAAAATGCGTGGTAAGAATAATGAAAGACATGGGTTTAATATTTTTCAGGAGGGAATAACATGGCTAGTGATCAGATCGTGGTATTGACCAAGGATAATTTTGAAGAACTTGTTACAGCTTCAGATAAGCCTGTATTAGTCGATTTCTGGGCATCCTGGTGCGGACCGTGCAGGGCTGTTGCACCCGTGATGGAAGAGATCGCAGGTGAATATGCCGGTAAGGCAGTGATCGGCAAGGTTAATGTTGATAATGAAGGAGATCTTTCGGCAAAATTCAGAATCATGAGTATTCCAACGGTCTTGCTGTTCAAGGGCGGACAGGTGGTTGACAAAATAGTAGGTGCAAGGCCCAAGGGTGATTTTACAAAACTTCTGGATAAAAATCTCGGCTAGGTTTTTGAAATTCAAATTGCAGGGGCTTGACGTCCCTGCAATTTTTTCACCCTTTTTTATGCAAATATTCCGAAAAAGCAGGAATTTAAAAATATTTATGGAATATATAATTAAAATCATTTCTATCGTAAGAAGAGGGGGATTCTCATGCCTGGTGAAAAACGCTTCAGAACATCGTTCATGGGTGGCTTCAAAAAAGTTGATGTCAACTCATATATGGAAAAAATATTAAGAGAATTCGATGATAAATTGAAAGAAAAGGACGATGAAATCGTTTTACTTAAAAATCAGAGCAAGGATATCAGATCCAAATATGAGGAACTCTCCAAGAAGGCTGATCAAATCAATGACGACAGGACCAAAATAGCGGAAGTGCTTATCAAAGCCCAGGAAAAAGCGGAGCTGATGCTTGAGGATGCTCGGGTTGAAGCTCTTGAGGAGAAAAGAAAACTGGAAAGTGTCATTGAGCAGGAAAAGGAACGGCTTGTGGATATCAGACAGGAAATGAAGAGCCTGAAGAGTGAAGTTGTGAATACGCTTAAGAAATACGAGACACAGCTCGGTACATTTGTTGCCGAAGAGGATGAGAAAGTCGGCTGACGGGTGTACGCCCAAAAAAAATACTTGCTTTGGTATTGGTTGCCTGCTATAATTTAATTTAATTTTATAATACTATGCAATGATGAGGAAGAGTACGACTGTGAATTTTTCAGAGAGCCGGCGGGTGGTGTGATCCGGTAGATGAGCAGTGGGAAGGCAGCCTTGGAGCATTACCTTGAGAAACCGGACGGCAATATTGTCTGTGATTAAAGGTTGACGTGTCCTCACGTTACAGAGGGTGGGTATGAATGTACCCGCAAAGTGAACGCTTATGCGTTAATCAGGGTGGTACCGCGGATAACTCCTTCGTCCCTTTTACTAGGGATTCAGGAGTTTTTATTTTTTATCGGGGGTTGGTGCCCTTAAAATTTCAATATTGATGACTGACTATAAAATTTGATAAGGAGAGGATTGTTATGGATGAGATTCTGGAAATACTGGAGAATAACGGAAGAGCCAGTGAAGAGGAAATAGCCCTCATGCTCAATAAAAGTGTTGAAGAGGTGCGTGGAGCGATTAAAAAACTGGAGACGGACAATGTCATCGTTGGCTACAATACACTTATCAACTGGGATAAGTCGGACAGAGAGAATGTCATTGCGCTGATCGAAGTCAAGGTCACTCCACAAAGAGGCCAGGGCTTTGATAAAGTGGCGGAACGGATATACAGGTATCCGCAGGTCAAAGCGTGTTATCTGATGTCGGGAGGCTTCGACCTGACGGTGATCATCGAAGGACGGGGAATGAAGGAGGTTGCACTGTTTGTCGCGGAAAAACTTGCTCCACTCGAAGGCGTTCTAAGTACGGCTACTCATTTTGTACTGAAAAAGTATAAGGATGAGGGAGTCGTATTTGACGAAAAGGAGACAGATGACAGGGAGGCGTTGATACTATGAACCTGTCGGACATGATACGTCCATCGGTAAGCAGAGTACCACCGTCAGGAATACGGAAATATTTCGATCTGATCAATGAGATGAAGGATGCCATATCTCTCGGGATAGGAGAACCCGACTTTGTAACTCCCTGGAGCATAAGGGAAGCGGGCATATACTCGCTTGAGAAGGGACACACGCATTATTCCTCAAATCCGGGCTATATCGAATTGCGCAGGCAGATTGCGAAATATCTGACACGCAAATACGAGGTCTGTTATGACCCGGCTAAAGAAATCATCGTAACAGTCGGTGCCAGCGAGGGCATTGACATTGCATTGCGAGCCCTGGTCGGTCCGGGGGATGAAGTTATCATTCCTGAACCCAGCTTTGTCGCCTACAAGGGCTGTACCAGTTTTACGGGAGCCACGCCCGTATCGATTGAACTGAAGGCAGAGGATGAATTCAAACTGAAGCCTGAACAACTGGAGAAAGCGCTGACAAAAAGGACCAAAGTAGTCATACTTCCATTTCCGAATAATCCGACAGGAGCCATTATGACGGGGGAAGAGCAGAAAAAGATTGTAGATGTACTTAAAGACAGGGATGTCATTATCATTTCCGATGAAATTTATGCTGAACTCACTTACCGTGGAAAGCACGTTTCCTTTGCCAGTTTTCCGGAGATCAAAGAAAAAACGATTTTGATCAACGGATTTTCCAAAGCCTTTGCAATGACAGGATGGAGGATTGGCTATGCATGCGGACACCCTGTTCTGATGGAGGCTATGAACAAGATCCACCAGTACGCCATCATGTGTTCTCCGACTACAGCTCAATATGCGGCTTCCGAGGCATTGAACAACTGTGATGAAGAGGTCGGGTCAATGGTCAGGGAATATAACAGGAGAAGGCGTGTCATGGTCGACGGCTTCAGAAAAGCCGGCCTGGACTGCTTTGAACCGCTTGGGGCATTCTATGTATTCCCCTCCATCAGCGCAACAGGAATGACGTCAGACGAATTCTGCGAGGGGCTTCTGAAGGAGCAAAGAGTTCTGGCCGTGCCGGGATCGGCTTTCGGAAGCTGCGGAGAAGGATTTATCAGAACAACTTATGCAAATTCTTTTGAAAATATTGTTGAGGCAATGAAAAGGATCAAACAGTTTGTTGAAAACCATAAAAGCTAAGAAATGATTTAAAGTCCGTATCTGGTTGTTTGCAGATACGGACTTTATTATTTTTTGAGTGCCGGTTTCCGGCAGTGGCTGCCCTCCGGGGCTATGGAAGTCTAACGGTGGAATCAGATGGCGGCTTCGCCCTGTTCACCGGTTCTGATCCTGATCGCATTCTCAACATTGTAGATGAAAACCTTACCGTCACCGACTTCGCCGGTTTTTGCCTCTTTTGAGATAATGGCGAGTACATCCTCCAGGGATTCGTCTTTTATAACGATCTCAAGCTTGATCTTGGGCAGCAGGTTCATTGTAACCTCTGTTCCGCGATAGTATTCCTTCCTGCCCTTCTGATGGCCGCAGCCCATTACCTGGCTGATGGTCAATCCCTGAACGTTGTATTTGTTAAGAGCCTCCTTGATATCTTCGAGCTTACCTGGACGGATGATTGCTTCTATCTTTTTCATGTTCAGACACCTCCATTAAATTTGGATGGATAGTGCAAAAAAAAGATGGAAAATAATTTTTGCACTTATCATAACTATATAATACCATTTTTACAGTTTAAAGTGAAAGACTTTCTTGTGATGCAAAATCAGGATAGGCATCCTCACCATGCTGTGCTATATCCAGGCCTTCTTCTTCTTCCGATTCCGTTGCGCGCAGTCTGGTGAACAGGGAGATTCCCTTCAATATCAGGAAGGTCATTCCCGCAGAAAGCGCAATGGTGACAACAACGCTTAATGCCTGAATTCCAAGCTGTGCAGGGTTGCCGAAGAATAATCCGTTGTTGCCTAGCGGATTTACTTCCTTGCTTGCAAACAAACCGGTTGCAAGTGCTCCCCAAATACCGCCGATTCCGTGGCATCCAAAAGCATCGAGTGAATCATCGTAGCCAAGCTTTGCCTTGACAACACTGATTGCAAAATAGCATAGTGGGCTTACCAGCAATCCAATGATGAGTGCAGGTATAACACTGACATAACCTGAACCGGGAGTGATGGCAACCAATCCTATTACTGCGCCGGTAGCTGCTCCAAGGATAGTTGGCTTACCGTGCAGGAGCCATTCGATCAATACCCAGGATATTGCTGCGGCTGCAGCTGCGGTGTTTGTAACAAGGAAAGCGTTCATTGCCAGACCGTTTGCCGCTACAGCACTTCCGCCGTTGAAGCCGAACCAGCCAAACCAGAGAAGGGCGGCGCCCAATACGACAAAAGGAATATTATGCGGTACCATTGATTGTGTCTTGTAACCTTTTCTTTTACCCAGCATCAATGCAGCTACCAAACCGGCAACGCCTGAACTGATATGAACTACGGTTCCTCCTGCAAAATCAAGTGCTCCCAGGGTTTTAAGCCATCCGCCGACACCCCATACCCAATGTGCAAGAGGATCATATACCAGAGTAGCCCAGAGAACTATAAAAATGATAAAAGCAGGGAAACGCATTCTTTCTGCGAATGATCCGGTAATCAGGGCCGGTGTGATGATTGCAAACATCATCTGGAACAGTACAAACAGGGTTTGAGGAATGGTTCCCGCATAATCCATATTCGGAGCCGCTCCGATCCCCTTGAGCCCCATCCATTCCAATCCGCCGAACAGATTGAATTTGTCAGGTCCGAAAGCGATGGAATAGCCGATGATTACCCACTGCAGCGAAATAATCGCCATGATAATAAAGGAATTCATCATCGTATTAAGGACGTTCTTTTTTCTTACCATGCCGCCGTAAAAAAGTGCAAGACCGGGTGTCATAATAAATACGAGTACTGCGGATACAAATACAAATGCGGTATCTCCGGTGTCGATTTTAGCTTCACTCGCCGCGAAAGCAAGAGCCGGAAGACATAATACCGATAATGCAACTACTAAAACAGCCAATAACTTCTTTTTCATAAGACCACTCCTTTATAAAATAGTTTTGACATTTACAGTGAAACTAAGTTGTGGAGTATTATCGGCTTTGATAATTCAGGACTTTAATCCTCTTCAGAATCGCTGCAACGGGATTCTGAATATAAAAAAGGGCGCAGTACTCAGAGAGCTTCATCTCTGAATAAGCGCCTTCACTTAATTTCATCATCACTGTAATTTAAAGCAATTATAACATGCACCTCATTGAAATGCAATATGAAAAATTTAATTATTCATTTATTTATAATTTTACAACATTATTGGGCACATTTTGCGTGGGTATACATAAAATAGATAGAAATATGCAAGAAGCAAAAATAAAATATGCAAATTTTGCAGGAATCGCTTTCATCACCCAAATCTTCCTGAACCCTGTACTTGAATCTTTCATATAAGGCTATAATGCCACGCAGCAGGGAAAATAAAGGCGGGGAAATGGACACGATGTGTAGTAAAGGCACATTTGCCAGGGCGGGCAAATATGTACCGACCGCCACCAGGATTTCCCGCTGCAAGTGCATGGATGCATTTCACCACGGCCATGACAGGCACTACGCCCTCAAGTGGTGACTTTTGGTTACTTTTGGCCGGTCAGAAGTGATGAAATAAATTCTCTTTTAATTAAGCGTGTTATTTGGTATATTATTAAATGGAAAGGCGGACTACAGGTATGGCTGGTGAAAAGTACATCGTTGCAGCAACAGAAAATCCAACACAGATAGCTGTAAGAAATATACTAAACCCAAGTGGATTCACCTTTTTAGGAAACTGCAGTGATGCAGTTTCATTAATGCGGCTGATAAGGAGTTTTCATCCTGATTTTATCGTCGTTGATATGAACATGCAGCATGGGGATGTCAGAAGTACATTAGAGACAATTGATGATGAGATGTTGTGCGCAATCGTTCTTCTTGGGGACTTTAGTGATACGGTCGTTTTTTCGCTGGTGGAAAAAGCCAATGCGGTCAGCTTCTGTCCCAAGCCTGTAAATAAGGATGTTTTTCTGCATACTGTGGAAATGGCGAATATTAATTATAAGAGGGTATTCGGCCTTGATAAGAAATTGAAGGAAATGACCGAGAATTATGAAAGCCGGAAACAGGTCGAACGGGCGAAATGGATTCTGATGGATCGCGATGAGCTCAGTGAAAATGAAGCATATGAGCGTATCAGGAAAAAGAGCATGGACAATAGAATGTCTATGAAATCAATAGCCGAAGCCATCATATATACTTATGAAATAACGGGAAAAGGCTGAAATTTAAAGGCTGAACCTTGGCGCCGCGAGGTGCCGAGCTGCAAATATATTATTGGAGTTGATAATGATGCTGGAACTGGAACAATTTAAACAGGAGATCGACAGTCTGGGCAATTCTATCGTTGAAATGGGGGCTTCACTTTGACATCGCCAAGTTGAAAGGCGAGATAGAAGAACTGGAGCATAAAGCTGCAGAAAACGGTTTCTGGGATGATCTTGAGAATTCCCAGAAAGTCCTGCAAAGGACAAAAGGGCTGAAAACAAAAGTCGAAAAGTATGAGAGGCTGGCAGCAGACTGTGAGGATCTCAAGACGCTGAACGAACTTGGCATGGAAGAACAGGATGCCGGTGTGATACCGGAAATCGGGGAAGGTCTGCAAAAGCTCAGCGGAATATTGGAAAAACTCAGACTTGAGACACTTTTAACCAAGCCATACGATAAAAACAATGCCATACTTTCCCTGCATGCAGGTGCCGGGGGCACCGAAGCCCAGGACTGGGTGCAGATGCTCCTTCGGATGTACACCCGTTGGGCGGAAAAACATGATTATGAAGTGAATATACTGGATTTCCTTGATGGGGATGAAGCCGGTGTTAAAAGTGTTACAATCAACATCATCGGTGAAAATGCATACGGTTATCTCAGATCGGAAAGCGGTGTACACAGGCTTGTAAGGATATCCCCTTTTGATGCTTCCGGTAGAAGGCATACATCCTTCGCCTCAGCGGAGGTTATGCCTGAATTGAATGATGAGATAAAGATCGACATCAATCCCGAGGATCTGAGAGTGGATACCTACAGAGCGAGCGGTGCCGGAGGACAGCATATCAACAAAACGGAATCGGCAATAAGAATAACTCATATTCCAACAGGAGTTGTGGTATCGTGCCAAACGCAAAGATCACAATTTCAAAACCGGGATACAGCTATGACAATGCTCAGATCAAAGCTAATGGACCTCAAGGAGCGGGAACACAAGGACAAAATAGAGGATTTGAAAGGCATTCAGATGGACATTGCCTGGGGCAGTCAGATCAGATCCTATGTATTCTGCCCATATACGCTTGTGAAGGATCACAGGACCAACTATGAAATGGGAGATGTCAATGCCGTAATGGACGGGGATATTGATAAATTCATCAATGCTTATCTGGCAAGCGGAGCCTGACCACCAGGAGATGCAATACACGGCATAATATACCTGTATAATACCGCGGCATACACCTGCCACGTATGAAAAAGAGCCTTTTAAGGCTCTTTTTTAATAGAGATTTTTGTAATCCAGAATTCCTTTATCAGGATTATAGGATATTTTATATTTTTCAATAAGAGTATCATTACCCAGACGATCCGCAGTCCGAAGGGTCAGGATAAATGTCCGGGCATTGAAGCTGATTGCATCCGGCTTGCTGCTCAGATAGTTGATCCCGTATTGCGCCCTGACATCTTTTACAACTGAATCCAATGGGATCAAGTTGCCTTTCGTAGCAAAAAGACTGCTCCTCGGATCGATTCCCAATACCAGGAAACCTGGACTCTTGCTGGAAGTGATATAGGTCATCAGCCTGAAGTCAATGCCTGCTTGACTATATGCATCCATATCCGTGAATACAGTGCCGGTCTGGTAGTAAACCTTAATATCGGGTCCCAAAAGCGACTTGATATAATTTTCGCATTCCCACATGTAATCTTCCTGATGTGCCAGCCTTACCGTCTGCCATCCCACTTTATTCCCCGAAACGGACGCATTTACTTTAAATGTCCGTACTACACGTTCTGATTCGGTGTTTTCGCGGGCTATTATCGTCAAAGTCATATTTCTTTCATCCCGTACTGCGCTTTCTATGATTTTTCCGCTGTATAGCTTTTTAAGTTTTTCGAGTTCAGTCTTCAGTATATTCCGCGTCAGAACATCATCCACAATTCCAACCTGTTTGCTCTGATAATTCAGCATCATTTTATAGAAACCGCTTTCACCTGTATTTCCTACGGTGACAAAAAAGGTCCCATCAGGCTGCAGCTTGTCAACGGAGGTGACGGAAAGATCCGGATCAATGAACTGCTTCAGGTAGTTCTCGACGAAAACCACCTTCCGATTGCGTATTTCACCTGTTACTCTTCTTGCTTCTGATTCCGGGGTCGTTTCCAGTTGAAAGGAGGATGCTGCCATATTGATCAGATCATTTACCCTGCCGTCATCGAAAATCCCATTTGATGTTTTATATTCGGCGGCAGTAATAAACATTGAATACAGCTTCCTGCCATTAATAATATCAACAGAGTAACACAGTCTGTTTCTGCCGTTATCGTCCATGAATACACTCAAACGGTATATTGTGGATACCGGACCATTTATAGAGAAATCTGAATATAGAAGCTTGGAGGTATTTCCCTTGAATGGAGGATTGTAGTTATTCGTAAGATTCGGCCAGCTTGTAACAGTCTTTCCCGTTACACTTTTGACAATATCGTTGAAGGCAACGATCTGTTTCAACTCGCTTTCCTGTATGGATATGTCAAGAGCTCCGGACAGGCCGGGAATAGAAAGACGAAGCCGGTCATAAGCTATATCTTCCGAAAAATCCTCAAGCCGCCAATTCTTAGGATAACTAAAGCTATAGCCTTCTTCACTGTTCAGATACTTAACGGTTGATGATATGTCTGTATTTGTGGGCCGGTTTACGGATTCAACGGTTCCTGTACCGTTTGAATAAAAAGTCGAAAGGATTCTATTCATTTGTCCCATGACAATATCTCCGGGCTCTGCCAGTGCACTTTGAAGCTGAAGCTTGAAAAGTCTCGAACCGATCTGTGTATAGTAATCCTGATAATATTGCTTAGTACTGTCGTTTGAATTGACATATGAAAGAACTGAATACTCTCTGTTGCCGTATTTTCTGCTGGAATTTTCAAGCATGTTTACGGAACCGTATGCCGTTACCTTGAAACGCATAAGGGCGTCAGACATCCCGGAGCCCTGGAGGGGTTCGGAGGATATTGAAAAAATGATATTTGGATTGATTTTGAAGCTCGAATAGGTAAAAACTCCACCAAGGTTGTTTTGAATGAACGGAACATAGGTTGAAGGCATTGAGACGGTAAAACCGGCACCAGAATCTACAAACGATGTATATTCGACTTCCTTTTGGCAGGCGGCCGGATATACTCCCAATTGGACTTTTCCCATAATGGTTTTATCGTTTAAGATCATCGGTGCTTTCGTCTGTAAAGGAAGACCATCAAAACGGAAGCCTGACATCATGGATTCGATGGTTTCCTTAGCAGTAGTGCGGATCTTGTCTTTAGGGATGGTGAATTTTATTGTTATGATGGTATTTCTGGAACGGTCGGGTATGATCATGTCAAGATGGACATCTTCACTGTTGAGGAGACCTTCATACCGGACGATGTTATAAAGGTATACACTGCAATTATTAAGTCCGTACAAGGTCTGCACACCATCGTAGAAAATCTGCATCGCCGTTTCGGTGTTCATCTTGTCAGGATCCATGTAATTTGTATTATAGAGTGCTTGCAACGTATTAATATAGCTTTTTTTCAATACAAGCAATTTGTCATAGAGTACCTGATCGGTAAGAGAGGAATCGTTATAATAATCCCGAAGGGTGTCGAAAGCTTTTTTATCAAGCACCTGACGGTTGATTTCCGCATTGATCCCGCTGGCGTTATCATAAAGCTGAAGGAAATCGCCTTCATCGACGGGCTTGTCCGGAGAATAACCGGAGCCCGAATCAATGAATGCATAGATGTTCTCAGCGATTGCAGCTGGTTGATACAGGCAAATAAATATTGCAGATACAAGTATAATTGCAAGAAATTTCTTCACGATGTAATTACCCCTCTTCTTTATAATAATAACAAACACAACAGCTTCACACAATGCATGACAAACACTTGTAAAACAAGTGAAATAAAAGGAGAAGGAGTGAAGATGCCGAACTTATTTGTTGAAACAGTTTGAAATGTGGTAATATATATCTGCAATAGATAAATAACAGTTTATACAGGGAGAATTATAATAAAATGCCGGATTTTAAATTGGAAAAACTCAAGAAAATGATCAGCGATATGGATAGTGTAGCAGTTGCTTTTTCAGGCGGTGTAGACAGTACGTTTTTATTGACGGTAGCGGCTGACGTCCTGGGAGACAGGGTAATTGCAGTAACCGCAAAATCATCAACCTATCCGCAGCGGGAATTTGATGAAGCATCGGAGTATATGAAGAAAATTGGAGTAAAGCATATTGTTATCATATCTGAAGAACTCGAAATTGAAGGGTTTTCACATAACCCGGTCAACAGGTGTTATTACTGTAAAAAGGAACTTTTTTCAAAGGTAACGGAAATTGCCCGGGAAAATGGAATCAGACATGTTGTGGATGGTTCCAACATGGATGATCTGGGTGATTACAGGCCTGGCATGCTTGCGTTGAAGGAACTTGAAATTTCAAGCCCCCTCAGGGATGCGGAGATGACAAAAGACGACATTAGAAGGCTGTCCAGGGAGATGGGGCTTCCGACATGGAACAAACAACCTTTCGCCTGCCTTGCATCAAGATTTCCCTATGGACAGGAAATCACCCGGGAAAAGCTGCAAATGATCGACAAGGCGGAACAATTCCTGCTGGACCTTGGATTCAGGCAGGTACGTGTTAGACACCATGGAGAGATCGCAAGGATAGAGGTTGCGCGTGAAGAGAGAAGCAGGTTCTTTGATGCCGATCTGATGGATAAGGTACATGTAAAACTGATTGAGGCGGGTTTCCGGTATGCAGCCCTTGATTTGAAGGGCTACAGGACGGGAAGCATGAATGAAGGTCTCGACAAGGATGTCAAGGATAAAGTAAAGAACAGCCTTTAAAAGTGAACTCTGCCAGGTCCCGGGGATTTTTCGGATTGGATCCGGATAGGAGGATGAAGTATGCGCATAGGTATTATCGGAGCGGGGAGAGTTGGATGCTCTCTGGCTTTAGCGCTGTCAGACAGAAAGCTGCCGGTATGTATTTACAGCAGAAATCCTGTTTCTTCCAAATGTGCTGCACAGATGACCTGCTGCAGTTTTTCGGAAGATTTGAAGCATCTTGTTGAAGTCAGCGATATGGTACTTATTACTGTTCCGGATTCCTCCATCCGGACGGTGGCGCTCAGGATTGTTCAGTCCTCAGGAACAAACGGCCTCCTGGACAAGGTATTTCTGCATTGCAGCGGCGCTCTTTCCTCGGAGGTCCTGGCGTGTATCAGGAAAGAGGGAGGGCGGACAGGTTCGCTTCATCCCATACAGAGCTTTCCTGACCGGAAAGCTTCCTGGAAAAATATGTTAGGCATTTATTTCGGGTTTGAAGGTACGAGCGAAGCTGAAACTGCTTCAAAAGAACTTGTGGAGACATTGGACGGAACAATGCTGAAGGTCAATAAAGAGTCTAAAAGCCTGTATCATGCCGCCGCATGCGTTCTTTCCAATTATATGGTGACTTTATCCCATACTGCCGCCGGAATGCTGGAGAAGGCCGGTATCGACAGGGAAACCGCCAGCAGGGCATTTGCTCCGCTTATACAAAGTACTCTTGAGAATATAAACAGACTTGGCAGTATTGGAGCACTTACCGGCCCGATATCCAGAGGAGATTCTGCGACGATATCCGCGCATCTGGAAGCGTTGGAACAGCAGCTGCCGGAGGAAACGGAATTATACAGGAATATGGGCAGGGCGACGGTACTGCTGGCGCTGGAAAAGGGTACAATAGATCGGGAAAAAGCTCAGGAAATGATGCGGCTGCTGGGCATATCGGAATGATAACGGCGGAAATAACGTTGGAGGGTTGCATTTTATGGATAGTGAAGCATTACGGAAATTGCTTGAGAATGTGAAAAGCGGGGGGGTAAGTGTTGATCATGCACTTACCGAGCTTAAGCTGCTGCCTTTTGAAGACCTGGGCTTTGCCAAAATAGACCATCACCGCAACCTGAGGAACGGATACCCTGAAGTGATCTACTGTCAGGGAAAGACGGTTGAACAAATCAAAGCCATCGTGTCCCGCCTGATGGAGAGGGAAAACAATATCATGGCAACAAGAGCGGAAAGGGAAGTATTCGAAGGCATACTGGAAGTGACTCCTGACGCGGTTTATCATGAAGCGGCCAGGATTGTTGTCGTTAAAAAACGGGAGCAGGCGGTGTCTGAAAAGGTCATTGCCATTGTAACGGCGGGTACTTCCGACATACCGGTGGCTGAAGAGGCGGCGATAACAGCCGGGACGATGGGGAATAAAGTTGACAGGATATATGATGTTGGAGTTGCCGGGATACACCGGCTGCTTGCCCAAACTGAAGCGTTGATGCAGGCAAATGTACTGGTTGTAGTTGCAGGTATGGAAGGGGCGCTTGCAAGCGTTGTCGGCGGACTTGTCGACAAGCCCGTCATAGCAGTGCCTACAAGTGTAGGATATGGCGCCAACTTCGGTGGCCTTTCTGCATTACTGACGATGTTGAACAGCTGTGCAAGCGGCATAGGGGTTGTCAATATCGACAACGGTTTTGGTGCGGGCTACCTCGCCAGTATGATAAACAAGCTTTAAAAGCTGAGAATTCCTTATCTTTTTTTATTGTACACAGGAGCGTTTGTATGAAAATATTATATTTTGATTGCTTTTCGGGA
>JAEWQC010000305.1 GCA_023399355.1 Bacillota bacterium
CTATTGAAACTGGCCTTCCGGGAGTTCTTGCTGTTGCGGGAGTTCCAACTGCTGCAGGAGTTCTTGCTGTCGTGAGAACAGTTTGCTGGCCTTTAATACACATATTTCAATTGCAGTCTTATCAACAATATTTTGTAGACATTATTTACATAAAGTATTACAATTTGTTATAAATACTAATCAAGGAGGAAACAATGTTTAAGAAATTACAAATTAAAGGATTTGCGGTTGGGTTATTAGTGGCAATTCTGACTACCAATATCGCATTTGGCGCAACAAATCTCCAAAGTATAAAGGTTAGCTTTGATAAAGTCAAGATGTTGTTTGATGGCGTAGAAAAAGTACCGGCAGCGGACTCCAAGGCAATTACATACAATGGTAAGATCTACGTTCCGTTGGATTTTGCAGCTAAATCAATGGGCAAAAATTATTTCTGGGATGCTAAAACCAAGACAGCATCTGTAGGTTCAGCCAAGGCAGCAATTTCAAATGGATCAATTGGAAAAACTTCAGACGGTTATGCTCAGCTAACGTTTCCGGCAGGCTGGAAAGATGAAGGAAACAGCGGAAGCACAATCTTGACCTATACGAATGCAACCGTGGGAAGTATACTGGTGGTCCGTGACAATAAAACTGCTTTAGCCAATGATGCTACAATAGATAATTATTGTTCCATCATTGCAACGAATATGTCAAGTAAGTTGGAAACACCTGTCGTTACCGATCCAGCTAAAATGACTGTTAATAATTACTCTGCCCTGCAATTTGAACTGCAAGGCGAAATACAGAAAGTAAATATAAAATACCTGATAACTATAGTTGAAACAAAAGACAGCTATTACCAGATCATAGCTTTTACCTCTCAGGATATTTATGACAAGTACAAAAAAGATTTTGTCAATATTACAAATACCTTTAAGGAACTATCAAAATAGACATCAAAACCTGATTTTATATAGAGCCGAAGGGCTCTTTTTTTTAATCAGCAAGGCACATTGCAAGAGTGGCGCTGAAGTGGGATATAAGCGGCAGGCGGGACGGGTGGCAAAGACTGATAAGTGCATGGAGCAGTAAGAGCACAACGAATCCTCAATAATAGGAATATGCAAAATGTTTCAAAAAATTGAAGGCGGCGTGACAGATACTTTGTATACAGGTTCTATCAGCTTCTTTATATATTGGAACAAAGTAATTTTTTCTTTTTTATATGTCCAAAAACACTTTGGAGGGCTCGGGTTATGATATGGGCTTTCACCTGGGGTTAGATTCCTTTCGTTGACATGGACGCCGGTAAAGCCGACATAGGCTTCTTTTTCCTGACTGGGATTATGGACAACAATATAATAAGCTCCTGTATCGATCCCAAAGGAATAATCGTAATCCGTTATATCCTTTTTGCCAATTAGCGGTGAACCTTGTGTACTGTCATTTCTCCATGCGTTATAATTCTCTTCGTTGAAAACCATCAAATCAATTCCGGTACCATTTATTTCTCTCAGGTTTCCATAAATACGGCTTGGCGCTAATGGTGAAACATCTTCACCAACCGGGGTTTCTGACCTTTCAATGGTTATTCTCCCCCAGACGGCACTTGTACCAGGCCTCAACCTGCCTGACCAACGCAGATACCCGGTGTCATAATCTGTAGAAGTATTCCGCACCTGAAGGCCTCCTTGTACAGGATTTGAGGGGATCGCAATATCTCCAATTACCGGTATCTCTTTTTGTGAATTGCCTGAGGGTGGAACAATTGGGTTCTGAATGTTGGCTGTCCAGTTTATTGAAGTATAATTAATGAAAGGCCATAAGAAAAATATCAATATGAGTATGATAAATATCAATACTTTCCCACAGCCCGAATTCTTTTTCTGCGGGTTATTTGTCCTGCCGTTTGCTGCTGAAGTTTTTTTATCAGGCATTTTGGTCTCCTTAAATTAAAGTTAATTCAACGATGCCCATCCTTCATCCTTCATCCTTCATCCTTCATCCTTCATCCTTCATCCTTCATTTTACCATATTTTAAATAAATACGTCCAGTTCAGCTTTACAACGTATCATAATACATTATGAATTAATTATCTTAATTGATTATTGACAAAAAGATATTCTCTATATATTATAAGCATTAACAATGTTAATCTTTCTAACGTTGTTAATGTTTTCATAGTGGTACATCGCAAAAAAAATATTTTGACATTAGTCATTAAAATTTAATTGTTATATTTTATGGAGACAAAATAATGGATAGAGAAATTCAAAATAATAGGATGAAAAAATGCTTTACAGATGCGGCAAAGGAAATTCTTATTAATGAAGGTGTTGTTAATGTTTCTGTTCGAAAAGTTGGAGAAGTAACAGGATATTCTTATGCTACAATTTATAACTATTTTAAAAACCTGGAACATTTATTATGGAGTGTCGGTTTAGATTTTATCCAAGATATCATTACTATTTATGAAAATGATTTCATAAAAGAGGTTTATACAATTGAAGATTTAAATGAACTTTTTATTAGATATATAGATTATTATTTTACAAAGCCAAATGTTTTTAAGTTTTTCTTTTTTTATCAAGTAGGAGACCCTCCTGAAGAACTAAAAATTGAGCTTAAGAGACCTAGTCTTGAAAAGTATACAATTAATATCCTGCAGAACTTAGTTCATCAAAATGTAATTGAACAAAAAGAAGTAAAAATTATTAGTGGATTAATTACAAATTCAGTTCATGGGCTTCTGCTTATGTACTTTTCAAATAAAAGAATTATTACTAAAGAAGAAATTGTAATTAATGTTAGAAACATAATTAGATACCTTCTGGAGGAATGAAAAGTATGAAGAAAAACTTTATATTTATTTCTAAAAACATTATGGTTTATATGATCTCA
>JAEWQC010000016.1 GCA_023399355.1 Bacillota bacterium
TATCAATTCAATAAATCGGGAGGAACTCATCACTTGAAAATAATTTTCCGCAATTGGTTCAAAAGAAGCTTGATTATCTTCATTTGAAATAACTTTAACTATTTCTATAATTTTTTCTTTAATATAACTTTTATCCATTTACTTTACCCCCTATTCGCATAACTCATATATTGAACATTTCAGGTTTATGTCTTTGCAAAGAAATATAATTAAAGCATATACCTTGATACCTTGATTCATATGTTGCACACTTCTTCCACGCCTAAATCTTTAGTGCAACTAACCTATAAATTACTTACAACTTCATTTGAGTATAATAGCATATGTAAATTAGCATGTCAAATATTTCAATATATTATTAATTATTACATTTTTGCTATTAGTTGACATCATAAAATAATTTTGCTAGAATAGAGCATATTAAATTCCTAACCTGATTAATTAAGAAAGATGACTTAATTATATGAGGTGTTTTATGTATAAATTATTCAATGAAAATGAAAGATTACTGATTTTTTCACCGCATGCTGATGACGAGAGCTTAGGTTGCGGCGGGTTAATTAGTAAAATGAAAAGTAAAAATGTTTACATTACTGAGTTTACAATCGGAAGCACAATTAGAAAAAGAGAATTCGAAAAACTAATGGAGTTTTGTCAAATTGAAAATTTTGAAATTCTATATGATGACGATTATCACTTAAAACTTGACCTTATTCCTATGTTTGACGTTATTAACAGAGTGGAAAGTACTATTGAAAGAGTGAAGCCGTACGTTGTCGCAATACCTTTCCCTTCCTTTAACCAGGATCATTTTATCGTTTACAATTCTTGTATGACTGCACTTCGCAGCAGAAAAAAGAAATTTTACATGCCGGAAGCAGTCATCGTCTATGAATATCCTCAGGTGAATTGGATTACAAATGTACATATGTTCCAGCCAAGTTTGTATATCAATATATCTGAATATCTTTCTAAAAAAGTTGAAATGCTTGCGATGTATCAATCTCAGTCGGGGGATGAGGATTATGCAATAAGTAAAAACGGGGTGCTTAGTATGGCAAAGTACCGGGGGAAGGAGGTATCTGTTGAAGCAGCTGAAGCTTATGAAATAAAAAGGTTGCTATTCAATTAAAGGACTTTAAAACATTAATTAGTAGTTTGAGGGAGGCATTTATGAAAATACTTATTACAGGTGGTGCCGGTTTTATTGGTTCTCATTTAGCTGACAAATTGCTGGCTGATAATCACGAGATTTATGTCATCGATAACCTGTCTACAGGTTCATTGGAAAATATTGAACACAATTTCGGAAATGTACATTATCATTTTATAAAGAAAGATATTTCGGATTATAGTACATTATACGAGTACAGTACAAAATGTAATCTTATTTTTCACCTGGCATCCTCAGTGGGAGTAAAATATATAATGGATAACCCGGTTAAGAGTCTGGACTCAAATATTTTAAGTGCGATATCAATTATAAAGATCGCTACAGAATTGAAAAAAAGGATCGTGATATTTTCCAGTTCTGAAATTTATGGGAAAAACAATAAATCAGAATTATTTGAAAGTGATGACCGAATTATAGGATCTTCCTTCAGATGGAGCTATTCTATTGGTAAAGCAGTTGGTGAATACTATTCTATCGCTTGTGGAAGGGAATATGATCTGAATTATGTTATAATCAGGTGCTTTAATGTAGTCGGGCCGAGACAAATCGGCGACTATGGAATGGTTCTGCCAAGGCTGGTCGGACAAGCAATTAAAAATGAACCCCTGACAGTATATGATGATGGAAGGCAGATCCGTACATTCACTCATGTTAGCGACTTAGTCAATATATTGAAATTAATCATAAATAATCAGGAAACAAATAAACAAATATTTAACATTGGATCAAATAATAGTATTTCAATTATAGATTTAGCAAAAAGAATTAAGTCTTTAACAAACAGTTCATCAAGTATACTATTTATACCTTCAAAAAAGGTTTACGGAAATGACTTTGAAGATACTAAAACTCGAATTCCAAATACATATAACATTATGAGATTTACAAATAATTACATATTCTTACATATTGACGATATTATTAAGAGTGTTATTAGCTATTTCGAATCACCAATATATCAAGAGCATTTTTTTAAAAAGTATAATCAAGCTTAGCTAATTTTACTGGTTAATAATGTATATTTAAGATAAAGGGGAATAGGTGTATGACAAATTTTGTGGACGTCAGTACTGAAGTTTGGGATAATGAATATCAGGGCGGAAGATGGGATTTTTTAAGTGATAATACGGAGTATGCCAGGTATAATGTTATTTATGGGTACATAAGAAAGTATTCCGCAAAAGGTAATGTTTTGGATTTAGGCTGTGGTGAAGGAGTTCTATACAATTTTATTGAGCATTCAGATGTTACAAATTATACAGGAGTTGATATTTCAAAAGTAGCTATAAAAAAAGCATTGGAAAGAACCGGGGGAGATTTCCATAACGCTGATATAAGTTTATATACTCCCTGTGATTATTTCAATACAATTGTTTTCAATGAAGTATTACACTATTTACCGAATCCAATAGAAACAATAAATAGATATTTAAATTATTCAAAAATAAATGGCGTAATTATTTTATCATTGTATATGCCCGCAAAAGCTAATGATCTTTATAATAAAATTGCAAGAAGCATAATAAAGGGACTTATTAGGTGCAAAGATTTAAAGATTATTGACAGGATAGAACTTACCAATATCCTGGCTCAGAAAAGGTGGCAGATTCTAACAGCTTTCAAAACGTAGGTTGTAGTCCTATTTCGCTTTTGAGTTATAGTACCATAGATAGTGCAGGTACTCTCTGATTTCCTGCTCCCCTATTTCGGTAGCAGGCTTTAAAGTAGTTCTGAAAGAGTCTGACCCTTTGGCAGTATTATTTCTTTTCAGTACTCTTGCTGAGACCACGATGTATGGAAATCACCTCAAAAAAAAAGAACAAATGTTCGAACTGGAAGGCTGCCATAATTTGCTATTATATTCAAGCCTCAGAGATCATTATAGAGGGTATGAAATGAAAATTTCCTGCTTCCTAAGGATTTAAATTTTAAGTATATAGGTAGCAATCATTCATTTCTGAAGCGATCATCGTTGACAAGATATACAGAAACCGTGAAAATCTGTAGTTTTGTAAAAAAAACCACATTGGTCGATCATGGTTGCATGTTAATGAAAAAATGTTGCTTGTTCAGCAGCCCCTAAATTAGTACTCCATATTAAAAAATAGCTAGGTTAAAATAGTAGAGCAATAGCTAAAATTATTTTAAAACCTAGAGGTGACTTCATATTCTAATTAAGGCAGATTTACTGCATAAATTGGGTATATCGAAACAAAAAATATTAGTAAAGGGAAACAGTATGGATAGTATTTATATAGATTTATTTGTTCCCGGCCGCCTTTGTCTTTTTGGAGAACATTCCGACTGGGCAGGAGGGTATAGAAGGGTAAATGCTGAAATCATCCGGGGAATGGCGATTGTAACAGGAATAGAGCAGGGTATTAAGGCTCGAGTTACAAAGGCCAGTACATTACAAATTTTTTCCGCTTTCCCGGATGGAAGTAAAACAGATTTTTTTGAGGTGCCAATGGATGTTAAGGCTCTTAAGTCGATAGCATCAGGGGGAGGCTTCTTTTCATATGCCGCTGGAGTTGCTGCTTATGTTCTAGAACATTATCAAGTGGAGGGGGTCTGCATAGAGTGTTATGAGATGACTCTTCCAATGAAGAAAGGACTGTCTTCCAGTGCTGCAATCTGTGTCCTTGTTGCTCGTACATTTAATATATTATATAATTTACAGCTTAATGCAAGAGGGGAAATGGAAATTGCATATAGAGGCGAAATACTGACTCCTTCTAGATGCGGCAGAATGGATCAGGTATGTGCATATGGAAAGAAACCTATCCTAATGACTTTTGACGGTGATTCTATTGATGTGGAACCTGTAAAAGTTGCGAAACCTATGTATTGGGTTTTTGCAGACTTAAACAAAGGAAAGAATACAAAGAAAATATTGGCAGATTTGAACCAGAGTTATCCTTTTGCACAGAGCGGTAAAGATAAGGATGTTCAAAGCGCTCTTGGCGATTTGAATCAAGGGATTGTTAAAAGAGTAATAGCGGCTATGGAAAAAGGTGAGTCACAGACGGTCGGAGTATTAATGAATGAAGCGCAAAGTGTTTTTGATAAAATGGTAATGCCGGCATCACCTCTGGAGCTTGCTTCACCCAAACTTCACTTTATTCTTGAAGACAGCCATGTTAAGGAATTGACCTGGGGAGGCAAAGGAGTCGGATCCCAAGGAGATGGTACGATTCAGTTTATTACAAGGGGGAAACAGGAACAGGCGGAACTGATTGAATACCTTAAGAAAGAACATAAGCTGACTGCATATCCATTTGAATTAAATATGTATCAAACGGTTCAAAAAGCTGTTGTTCCACTGGCGGGATATGGAACAAGACTTTTTCCTGCTTCGAAAGCGGTAAAAAAGGAGCTGTTCCCAATCATCGATAAGGATGGAATTGCAAAACCGGCCTTGCTAATATTACTAGAGGAACTGGATCAAGCGGGAATTGATCAAATTTGTCTCATTATTGCTGAGGGTGAAGAGAATCTTTACAAAGGGCTTTTTGAGTTTGAACCCAATAAAGAATACACACAGAAACTTCCAGCCTATATGCGAGAGTATGACCAGCGAATAAGAAGAATTGGTAAAAAAATCAAATATGTATATCAGAAAGAACGGCTTGGGTTTGGACATGCAGTATTTCAGAGCAGAGAGTTTGCAAATAATGAACCTGTCTTGCTGGTGTTGGGGGATCATATTTTCAAGTCCACGGAGGAGAGGTGCTGCGCTGCTCAGGCAGTTGATGCTTTTAAATTAAGCGGCGGACTAACTGTCCTTCTTCAGGAGGTACCTTTGAATCAGGTATCTCATTACGGGATTATTTCGGGCTTATGGATCGATGACGGTAATACTCAGTTATCAGTTAGTGAGATGTACGAAAAACCTACAGAAGAGTATGCTGAAGAAAATTTGGGCGTAAAAATGAGAAACGGTGAAACCAAATATTTCTCCGTATTTGGTCAATATATTATTACACCTGATGTGTATGATATTCTTGAGCGGAATATTAAAAATGGTAAAATAGAAAGAGGAGAATTCCAGCTGACTTCTGCTTTGGATGAAGTAAGAGAATTAAAAGGGATGTTTGCCTATGTTCCTAAAGGTAAAAGATTTGACATAGGTATTCCCGAGGCATATAGGAATACGGTATGGAGCTACCTGGAATAGATATACTGAATGGATGTCATTGAAATAGATCAGTTCAAATTGACAACGCCCGTGACTTTTATCATTTTCAATTGCATGAATACAACAAAGAGAATATTTGAAGAAATAAGGCGGGGATAGGAATTTGCTTTTCGCAGTGCAGTTGTAAAATCTGGCATTGTACTTGAAAATCAAGAGATTTTTGCAGCGCAATGGGAAACAGTTACATGAAAAGTGTTATAAACTTCCTTTCAGCTGTCGTGTTTCTATCAAGACGCTTGCTGATATAAACCATAATCATCTTTTAAGCATATTAAAACAAGGCTTGATGATATAATCTGATCAAGTTTGAGAAATACGGTGTTGAAAATTTTTATACTCGTAAGGTGTCTGCTGTGAGTACTCATCTTCATATGGCGTCTGAACAATTCTATCATCGTAATCCTCATCACATGAAACACGATTCACAGCCTCCCACCATTCAAAACGTCTGTGCGGTTGAATATGTAAAGCAATCCGGTTTTTTTCCCCTGGTGGCGGGTCATGGTTCGAAGGCATCCAAAGCCCCAGATGCATCAGGATCTTCTTTATTGTAACATCATCCTCGATGAATGAAACAATCCGCATTTCACCCCCACATTTTGGGCATAAAAGAGGATTGACATTATAAATTTTCTTGATAAGCCGTGCCCAGTTCTTGCGAAATTTCTTCCTTGTGATTCTTGTGCACAACTATATTTCAATTTACGCAACAGATCGGGTACAAAATCCAGCTCACACAGGAAGAACACCTGGCCGCCATTCAGGGGGAAAAGACAAATACCTGCGCGTAATAAAGCCACATCTTGTCGGGTCTATCATTTACCCCCGAAAAACCTGTTACAACGGTGATGTTTTTAAGAAATGCTGAAAAGTCGCCACAAAATGTTTGCAAACTTGTTTTTCGGCTTCTTGACAGAAGAAAGCAAAAGTGCTAGCATTCAAATATTACTAAACCGGAAATTACGGAAACGAATAATACGGATACGTATCAAATGGATTAAAAGGAGGAGGAAGGTACATGTTTGAGGTTGTTGAACTACTGAGTCAGGTTAATGTTCAGGTGTTCAAAATACTCTCACCGATTGTTAGGGCAAACAATATTTCAATTACGGAATTAATCATCCTTTGGAAGATTAATAAAAAAGGTCCCTATCGGGTAGTAGATCTTGCCAGGGAAGCCGGCTTGTCTCCAAGCACATTAACCGGAGTCTTTGACAGGCTGGAATCGCAGGGCTATCTTGTAAGGGTTCACGATAGCATAGATCGCAGAAGTGTTTTGATACAGGGAACGCCCAAGTTGCAGATCCTTATAGGTGCGGTCATTCAAAATGCTGACCATGAGCTGATGAAGTTGTTTGAAACATGCCCACAGGGATTGATTGAGCGGCTCACACAGGACTTGTTGGAAATGCAGACACATTTGACACAGAAAGTAGTTGACAAACAGTATGGAAAAATCAAGTA
>JAEWQC010000021.1 GCA_023399355.1 Bacillota bacterium
CTGCCATTAAGTATTGCGAAGTGGATGACTTCCTGAATGAAGCTCCTATATTGAAATTAGAAGCAAATATGGAGGTTAAACCATATATAGGCATTATACGAACTCAAATTTCAATCCTAGGTGACGATTATGTAAATCCTAAAGCTTCTTGGTTACGATATGAACGATTCTGCAAAAACAATGAAGTACCATATGGTTTTTTAGATTTAACTAAGAATGATTGGATAGAGGAAGCTTTAAAATTTGACCTCTTTGTTTGCCATGTAGAATCAACACCTGCTTATAAAGAAATGATGGAGTCAAAAATTTATATATTAGAAAAGGTTATGGGTAAATCTTGTTTCCCTTCTTACCATGAATTGTGGCAGTATGAAGACAAGAATAGAGCGAATTATCTATATAATATTTATAATCTGCCCTGTATCCCAACTTTTATTTCGCATAATAAGACAGAAGCAATTGAATTAACAAATAGAATAGATTATCCTTTTATTACAAAAACAAAAATTGGAGCGGCTTCGACAGGAGTAAAAAAAATTGAAACAAAGAAGCAAGCTTTAAAAAGAATAAATGATATTTTTAGTAATAGAGGATTAAAAACGCAATTTCATTATCAAAGGCAAAAGGATTACTTCTATATTCAAGAATTTATTGATGATGCAAAATTTGATCTTCGGATAATGTTAGTTGGAAATAGAGCTTTTGGATATTATCGATATCCAATGGAAGGAGATTTTAGAGCATCTGGTGCTGGTAATGTAGAAAAGAAGGCAATTCCTTTTGAAGCGGTTCAGCTTGCTGTTCAAGTTAGAAATAAACTTAAAAGTAGATTACTTGGAGTCGATCTGCTGTTTTCAAAAAAACAAAATCAATATCTAGTCATAGAGACTTCGCTTTTTAATCAGATTGACACGCCCGAACAATTAGTAATAGACGGTATTCCTGGTTATTATGATATCACCGACATTAATAATATAACTTTTAAAGAAGGCAAATACTGGATCCAAGAAATTGTCCTAAGAGATGTTATATTGGAATGGTCTTCAACATCTTAGATTGTATTTCAAAGATTCAAAACTTAACTCTAATTCGTTATCAATGTTTAAATTTTCTCTTGCAAAGATCCAACGAGTTACACTCTATATCTATTTCTTCAGCCTTAATTTTGGAGTTTTCAATTTATATGGTCTAGGATCTACTGCCAGACTGACAGGAATTTTATATTTAGTTTCAATCTTGCCAACCCTACCTTTATTTTTTAAAACTTCCTTTATTAAACCTTATTTAAAAGCTATATTTTTATTTTGGATTACTCTTACCCTCATTTCGTTTATATATTCAAACCAATATTCACGAGTTTTTTTTGATACAACAATATTGTTAAATATTATTTTATTTTGGGTGTTGGTTAATCATGAAAGAAAAGATACACTTGTATTACTTAAAGGAATGTTAAGTTTTTCAATTGGTAGCGTTGTATTGACTTTATTATACAATGCAGGAATTGGTATTGAATATCAGGGGGGCAGGGTTAGTATTTTTGGAGATAACTCAAATGGAATAGCTGTGCGATTAAGTATTGCTATTATCACATTAATTTATCTGACAATCCATGATATTTTCAATCTAAAACTCTGGCGGTTGTTCTTTCTTTTACCCCTTCCTGTTATGTTGTTATTCATGATCGAAACAGGTTCGAGGAAAGCTTTCATTGGTTTTATAGCTGCTTTTATCATAGGTACAATTCTATTTAGGTCTAGAAAACATTGGTATAAGTCAATATTGTTGATAGCGTCAGGAGCAATTTCTTTGTACATCTACCAATTGGTCTTGCAGTCACAAACTTTATATCGAAGGTTCCTCATGACATTAGAAGAAGGAAGTCTGGGAGGACGAGAGGATATTTGGTCAACAATAATACCTCTGATTCAGGACAACTTATTATTCGGGGTCGGTAAAACAGGATATCATGAATTTTCTGTTGCAAAATTTGGAAGCTTAATGAGTCCACATAATGTACTTATAGAAGTACTGGTATATACAGGTCTCATTGGATTTTGCATGTATTTCTATTTATTACTAAAGACAATGTGGCAAGCATGGTTAGCATATTATAAAAACGATTTCCTTCTCCCTTTTCTTCTGCTTATACCTTCATGGGGCTTGATTCTTGGAGGCCAGGCTTTAGGAGGAAAGATGATATGGGCTATTTTGGCTATCGCAGTAGGAACCGTTTTTTTTAAAAATGAAGCAAGTAAAAAATCAATTCAACATTTAATCAAGACCAATCACAAAAAATAATTCATGAAGGTATTGATCACAGGTACTGCAGGTTTTATCGGTTTTCACCTTGCTCAAAAGTTATGTAAGAATGGTATTCAGGTTGTAGGACTTGATAACATTAACAATTATTACGATGTATCCTTAAAATATGCCAGATTAGCCGAGAGTGGTATTGAATCCAAAGAAATAGATTACAATAAAATAGTAACCAGTCAAAAGTTTAAATCTTATAGATTCATTAAACTTAACCTTGAGGATAAAGAGAATCTCGATTCACTTTTCAGAGCTGAAAACTTTGACATTGTTTGTAATCTTGCAGCTCAGGCTGGAGTAAGATACTCAATTGAAAATCCATTTGCTTATGTTCAAAGCAATATCGTTGGTTTTCTTAACATTCTTGAATGTTGCAGGCATAATAAAATAAAACATTTAATTTATGCGAGCAGCAGCAGTGTTTATGGAAACAGTAAAAAAGTACCTTTTACTGAAGAGGATAATGTCAATCAACCTGTAAGCTTATATGCCGCTACGAAGATATCAAATGAGTTAATGGCTTATACCTATTCCCACCTCTATAATTTTCGGACAACTGGTTTGAGGTTTTTCACTGTTTATGGGCCATGGGGCAGACCGGATATGGCACCTATGATTTTCACAAAAAAAATAACAGAAGGGAAGCCTATTGATGTCTTTAACAATGGGGAACTTTATAGAGACTTCACGTTTATTGATGATATAATAGAGGGGGTTGAGAAAATCATTAGTTTCAGGTATAGTGAAGAAAAATCTAAAATTTACAATATTGGAAATTCCCAACCAATACTTCTAATGGATTTCATAAACCATCTTGAGTTTGTTATAGGTAAAAAAGCAAGGTTAAACATGCTCCCTATGCAGGATGGAGATGTTTATAAAACTTATGCTGATTCGAGAAATTTTTTTTTCGATACTGGAATTAAACCAAAAATTCAATTAAAAGAAGGCATTTCAGAATTTTACAACTGGTACATATCATTCCATAAAAATCCTAAATCAAAAGTTTCTTGAGTATGAGAATTCTATGTGTTATAGATTGCCTTGGATCAGGAGGAGCGCAGAGGCAGCTCGTAGGTTTAGCAAATGGATTTAAAAACAAAGGACATGATGTATCCTTCTTGGTTTATCATAAAGATGACTTCTTCTATGATGAATTAAAGGCAAATTCAATTCCAGTATTTGAAATAATAGAGAATAGCTACTTCCACAGGTTTTTAAAAATTCGCAAATTTATTAGAAGCGAAAAATTTAATGTTGTTCTTTCATTCCTCGAAACACCTAACTTAATTTGCGAACTAGCTGGCCTTCCCTGGAGGAAATGGAAATTAATAGTTGGGGAACGGAATGCAAATCCCAGGATACTGAAAAGTTTTCGTTTAATTATTTACAGATTCTTTCATCTTTTTGCTGATAAGGTAGTGTCTAATTCTTACAAAAACATTGAATTTGTTAGTAAAGTGAATCCTTTTCTTAGAAGGAATAAGTTAAAAGTCATTTACAATAGAGTTAATCCATCTTTTTTTTATGAAAGAGAAGAAAAACATTCATTTTTTAAGAATGATAAATTTAATTTAACTGTTATTGCGAGGCACCAAAATCAGAAAAACTTAAAAGGATTAGTTAAAAGTATAGATTTACTCACAGATTCACAAAAAAATAAGATAGAAATACGTTGGTATGGTGACCGAATTGAATCACCTTACTTTGATGAATCATTCATTCATGGAACAACATTGATTAAGAAGCTTCGGTTAGATCAATTCAACTTCTTTCCTGCCACAAAAAATACAAAAGCAGCAATGGAGGAAGCAGATGCGATAGCATTATTTAGTCATTATGAAGGTTTCCCAAATGTGATTTGTGAAGCTATGGCATTAGGAAAACCTGTGATTTGTTCAAATGTGGCAGATATCCCACGATTTCTTAATTATGATACTTGTCTAACCTTTGACCCTTCAAAAGAAGAGCAAATTGCTAATTCAATTAGCTACTTAATGTCCCTGGATAAAGACAATCTGATCAAATTAGGCAACATTAATAAAGAAATTGCTTATCAATATTTCAATCCAGATAACATTATTGAAGAATATTGTGTACTATTTAGTTGAAAATGAAAACTATTTATCTATTTACTCATTCATACCCCTTTAAAGAAAATACAGAAAACTTTATAGAATCTGAATTAGAAGTAGCATCAAGGTTAAACGATATAAGGTTAACAGTTGTTCCTTTAAGAGGTTCTAAGATGCCAAGAATACTACCTGAAGGCATTAAACTTGATTTATCTCTAGTCCATTCTTCCTTTCATAATCGCATTAAAGCACTGACTTCCATGATGTTTAGCATTTTATTTTGGAAGTTACCCTTCTTGAAAGAGCATGCCCCTAAAACACTCCGAGATTATAAAAATGGATACAAGTATTTGTATGGCGCCTATATTATCAAGAATTATATTTTAAATAATATAGGAATATTCTCTGAAGTTGATATTATTTACAGTTATTGGTTTACTCATACACCACTAGGCGCTGGTCTTGCAAAAAAAGTAAACCCAAATCTTAAATACAAGATCATTACAAGAGCTCATGGTTTTGATGTTTATGAAAAACGCATTGGCGTTTATTTTCCATATAGACATTTGACTTTGAGTCTTATAGATAAAGTGTTTGTAGTATCGAATGTTGGGAAAAGAGTTTTACAAGAAAAATATGCCCAACATAAAGAAAAAATACAAACAGCCTACTTAGGTATATTGCAGACAAGTTCTTATTCACAAATAATTTCAAAACAAATCAATTTTGTGTCATGCTCTAATATAAATCGTAATAAAAGAGTGGATCTGATATTTCAACTTATTAACAAATTTGCGGGTCAAAACAGCCAAAAAGTAATAAAATGGGCTCACTATGGCACTGGGCCTGCTATAAGTGAATTAAATAAAGTTATTGCTAGTAACAAAAGTGACAATTTATCTGTAAACCTAAAAGGTTACGTAAAAAATGAAAATGTAAGAAGGGATTTATCTCAAAACAATTTTTCCATTTTTATCAACATGAGCTTGAGTGAGGGTATTCCTGTCTCAATTATGGAAGCTATTAATGTTGGTATACCAATTATTGCAACAGATGTTGGAGGAAGTAGTGAAATTGTTTGTGCTGAAACAGGTGTCTTAGTTAATGTGGATGTATCTTATGAGGAGTTTGAGTCTGCTGTAAATAAAATATTACTGGATACATCATTACCTTCAAGGGCAAGGGCTTATTTCAACAGTCACTTCAATGCAACGACTAACTTTTCGAAATTCTACCATGAAATAAACAGTTTATAATGAAAAATTTTGCCTTAATAGGTGTTTCTGGATACATAGCACCGCGACATTTAAAAGCAATAAAGGATACTGGTAATAAATTAGTCGCAGCATACGACAGGTTTGACAGTGTTGGTATAATCGACGGTTACTTTCCTAAGACTGCATTTTTTGTTGAACAGGAATTATTTGACAGGCATTGTACAAAACTAAAAGAGACACATAATCAAATAGATATCGTTTCAATTTGTACCCCAAATTATCTTCACGATGCCCACATTAGATATGGTTTGAGGCTTGGAGCTGATGTGATTTGCGAAAAACCTCTAGTATTAAATCCCTGGAATATTGACGCTTTGGAGGAAGTTGAAAAAGAAACAGGACATCGTGTAAATAATATCTTACAACTTCGCTTGCACGAATCAATTATTGCTCTCAAAAAAAAGATTGAAGCAGGTCCACAAGATAAAATGTACAATGTTGATTTAACTTATATTACTTCAAGAGGTAATTGGTATTATACCAGTTGGAAAGGTGATGAAAGAAAAAGTGGCGGTATTGCCACAAATATTGGTGTTCACTTTTATGATATGCTTTCATGGATTTTTGGATCAGTAAAGAAAAATATTGTTCATATTCATTCTCATGACAGAGCAGCTGGATTTTTAGGCCTTGAAAAAGCTAACGTAAGATATTTTCTTAGTATAAATGAGGATAACTTACCAGAGACTGCTAAACTACTCAATAAAAGAACTTATCGATCAATTACTGTGGATGGTAATGAATTTGAATTTAGTGAAGGATTTACCGAATTACATACTGAAAGTTATAAAAAAATACTTGCAGGAGCAGGTTTCGGATTGCAGGAAGCAAGAAATAGCATTCAGATAGTTCATGATATTCGGAATTCTAGACCAATAGGATTGAAAGGCGATTATCATCCTTTAGCAAAACTGGAATTGACCAGACATCCTTGGGGGTGGTAAATTCTAATTAAATAATATTTTCTAATGTCAAAAACCATTTGGTATATCTCAAAATATGCTCAAAATCCCATATATGGATTTCCTGGACGGCAGTTTTCTTTTTGTAAATATTTTACCGCAAAAGGTTATAACGTTACATTAATTGGGTCACGCTCAAATGGTAGAAACAGCCCTTCCTTAAAGTTAAGAAATCAGATTTATTACCATTCTGATGGAGTATCAGGTGTAATCCTGAATGGCCCATTAATTAATCTGGGCTTTAGTATTAAACGTATATATAGCTGGTTGATTTTTGAGTTACGACTACTTTACTGGGCATTTTTCAAAATGACCAAAAAACCAGATGTTATTATTGTCTCCTCATTATCCCTACTAACTTTTTTATCTGGGATTATATTAAAAAAAAGATTTAACTGTAAACTTGTTTGTGAAGTTAGGGATATCTGGCCTCTGACATTAATGGAGACAAAAGGTTTTAAGAAATCAAATTACATCATTAAGCTACTCTCCATGATTGAACGAATGGGATATAAATATGCGAATGCGATTATTGGCACAATGGGGAATCTTCAATCTCACATTCAAAATGTAAACCCTGATTTTACTGAAAAAGTTGAATACATTCCAACAGGGTTTGATAATAGATTCTACATAGAAGATCCTGTAGTTCTGAATAAGGTCAATGATATATTTTTAAAGATACCGGATGGGAATTTTATCGTAGGATATGCAGGTACTATAGGTTTAGTAAATTGTGTCGAAGAGATTGTTGAAGTGGCAAAAAAGATGAAGGATGAAGCAATAAGTTTTGTCATTTTCGGAGATGGTGTTCTAAAAGGACAATTAATGGAGAGAGTTAAAAAAATGGAATTAACTAATGTGATTTTTGGAGGGTTCTTTCCCAAAAACAATGTTCCGTTTATCTTATCAAATTGCCATGTACTGATAAATCCTTGGTTATCGGAAGTTACCCTTTATAATTATGGCGTCTCGCCTAATAAATGGATTGATTATATGTTCAGCGGAAGGCCTATCATTGTTTCAATGGATGGATATAAAAACATTATTAACGATGCAGACTGTGGTGTCTTTATAAAAGCAGGTGATATAGACGCTATAGTTGCTTCAATAAACCAATATAGGGCAATGAGTAAAGAAGAAATGGACAGAATAGGTAATAATGGAAAAGAATATTTGTTGAAGAATCTAACCTATGAGGTCCTAACAAATAAGTATATATCGGTTATCGAGAATTGCAAATAGATTTTCAGCAATCTGGTACATATAAGTAGTCATACTGATAATTCGAATCCTGAAGTTAATCCCACGAAAGTGGAAGTTTGCCCTAATAGCATAGAACTGCAGATTGATAGTAATTTGAAGAGCAGAGATAGCTTATCTAAGTATCAAGTTCCCGAGAACAGGACGGTGTTTA
>JAEWQC010000033.1 GCA_023399355.1 Bacillota bacterium
CTGAGCCTTTTTCGGAACTTTCAACGGAGCCTTTTCCGATGCTGTTATCAAAACCTAATCCGGAGCTATCCCCTGAGACTTGTTCAGAGCTTTCAACGGAGCCTTGTCCGGAGCTGTCATCTGAGTCTTGTCCTGATCAGGTTCCATATCCTTCTTCGATAATTCCTGTCATGCTGAAAAATTTTCATCGCAGAAGATATCTTTTTACCAGGCCGGTTCTTATCCTTCTTATCCTCTCCTTTGTCCTGACACCAATTTATACCGGGCTTACAATTAAAAGAAATTATATTTACGGTGACAGCATCAGGCTCTGGAGCGATGCCGTAACCAGGGCTCCTGCCAGCGATAGGGCGCATAGTGTTCTGGCTACAGGATATCTCAATGCATATAGTGACAAAAAGAAGAATACCGAGTACCTTGATCTTGCTGAAATCGAATTTAAAAAAGCAATAGAATTGTATTATAACAACAGTACAGCCCATGTCAATCTTTCCAAGGTGTATTTGCTTCAGGGAAAATACCAGAAATGTATAGATGAAGCTAAACGTGCATTAACCATATCCAGATCAGAATATGCAGATTATAATATTGGCCTGGCTTATAAGAAAATGGGCGAGTACGATGAAGAACTTGATGCGCTCAAAGCCGGCTACGATATTAATAAAAAGAGTTCCTTCATTCTTTCAGCTCTGGGTGATGCGTATTACGACAAAAATGATTATGTAAATGCCAAAAAGTATTATGAGGAATATATGAAATATCATTCAAGATTCGCTTCTAAAACATTTAAAGATAAACTTAAAAAAGTTGATGAGAAGTTAAAAAATAAAGTTGAATAAAAATAGGATGCACCTCATGAAAATAATATATAAATGAAAATAGGATGCACCTCATGAAAATTGATATATAAACGAAAATAGGATGTACCTCATGAAAATTATATGCACAGATGAAAATGGATCCATGTCGTATAAAAATTAGGTATATGTGAATGACTTTCAGTCAGTTTGGTTTGAATAATTTTTTTAATATTAGACTGGCATTTTTAAGATGTCGCCTTCGAATATGTCACTGTCACTCAGGTTGTTGACTTTCTGTATCTCATGGATATAACTGCGTATATCTCCGCCACCGTTGTATTCCTTTGCAAGGTCCCAAAGAGTATCCCCCTTTTCCACCTTTATATTTGTAAATGTCTTATTTGTGTCCGCTCCATTAACCGTTGCTGCAAGGAACACACATGACATTAATACTGTCAAAACAATTACAAACATATAAAATCGTCTGCGGTTTTTAAGGATATATCTCCTATTCATAACTCAACCTCCAAAAGAACATTTGTTCTGCTTTTATTATATGCGAACGCACGTTCTTTTGTCAAGAATTTTTTCGAACATTTGTTTGACTTTTTTGAGTAAATTCTATATAATAAATTTTGGAAAGAAGCTTATGATGAGGTGCGATATGAATAAGAAGCCTAACGATAAACAGCAGCAGATTCTTGATTTTGTAAACAGTCAGGTCGAGGAAAAGGGATATCCTCCGTCTGTACGTGAAATTTGCAGTGCAGTTGGCTTTAGATCGACGTCAACAGTTCATGGTTACCTTGAAAAACTTGAAAAAAACGGACTGATCTTTAAGGATCCTACTAAGCCAAGAGCTTTAAGAGTAGTGGGCAGTAAGAAAACTCCACAACGTGAAAACTCTTCAAAAGATTATTATACAAGCAGAGAGATGATAGAGATTCCGATTGTTGGAAAAGTAACTGCCGGTCTTCCCATCCTGGCAGTTGAAAATGTTGAGGATACCTTCCCTCTTCCTCTTGATTTTGTTCAGAATTCCACAGCCTTCATGCTGAAGGTTCAGGGTGACAGTATGGTAGAAGCCGGCATACTAGACAGGGATCTCGTTCTGGTGAAACAACAGTCAACGGCTGTAAATGGAGATATTGTTGTGGCACTGATCGGGGATGAAGCTACTGTTAAGACTTTTTACAAAGAGAAGGGCTATGTCAGACTTCAGCCGCAAAATCAATATATGGATCCGATTATTGTACGTGAGAATCTTTCCATATTGGGAAAAGTAATAGGTGTATTCAGACGAATGTAATATTTTACGATATGAAAAGGCTGTAGCAGGAATCATCTTGCCACAGCCTTTTTATTTATAAAAAATTATGTACATTTTCAGATAACAGGGTTTATTCCATTATTCCTTACTTGCTGTATCATTGAATATAAAATTGACAATTTTCATCGGGCTGATGGTGGAGATGGCGTGTTTGTATACCAATTGTTGCTTTCCGTCAGTATCAAGTACAACTGTGAAGTTGTCAAATCCCTTCACCATGCCCTTGAGCTGAAAACCGTTGGTCAGGTAAATAGTAACAGCTATATGCTCCTTCCTCACCTGGTTTAAAAATACATCCTGTAAATTAATATTTGCCTTGTTCACTTGGAACCCTCCTTAAACATTATGTCTTGTCCTTACCAAAGATAACTTTCAACATAATAGAACATCCATATACTTTAGTATTTCAATTTCATTCTACAAGAAAATTCCATATGTTGCAATACACTCATGAATTATTTTTTGGGCTGTTACGCTTAAATCCGTATTGTCATCGACATCAAGCCATGTAATTCCATCAATCCTTCTGAACCAGGTGAGCTGTCTTTTGGCATAATGTCTCGTATTAAGCTTTAATACGGCAACCGTTTCTTCCAGAGAAGATCCTCCCTTCAGATAGTTCAGTATTTCCTTGTACCCTATTCCCTGCATCGACGTTGTCCCTTTGTCGTAACCCATGTCGATCAGTCTTTGAACTTCTTCCACAAGTCCATTTTGTAGCATTCTATCGATTCTTTCATCTATTCTCTCATAAAGTCTGCTTCGATCCCAGTTGAGCCCGAAAACAACATATTGGTATGGCGGAGGCTCGAGCCTTGACTGTCTGGCATGTTCTGAGATAGTTGTACGCGTATGTGTAAATACTTCAATTGCTCTGATTACTCTTTTTACATCATTCTCATGTATCTTAGCCGCTGCTTCGGGATCTACAGCTACAAGCCTTTCATAAAGAAACCTGTTGCCCTTTGCATTTGCTTCAGCTTTTAAGTTCTCCCTTAGCTCTTCGTCGCAGATTGTTTCGGAAAAATTGATATTGTACAACAGCGAATTGACGTAAAGCCCGGTACCACCGGCAACAATAGGATGCAGACCATCCATTATTATCCGGGAAATATAACCGAGAGCAAGCTCACGGTATTTAGCCACGCTAAAGTTCTCATCGGGGTCAACCTCATCAACCATGTAATGCCTGATACCCGACTGTTCTTTCGCATCCGGTTTTGCCGTTCCAATATCCATGTGCCTGTATATCTGCATGGAATCCGCCGAAACGATGTTTCCATTGATCAATTTGGCCAACTCGATTGACAGACCGGTTTTGCCTGATGCTGTCGGGCCTACTATTACGATGACAGGCTCCATTAATAATAAATACCCCCCCTCACTACTAATAAATGATGTAATAAAACCAATGATTACTACACGATTTATTGCTGTATAATCTATACTCTTATTGGTTGTTACAGTTGCGGCATCTATTCCAATTGTACCCAGTACGGTTGTGTTTATACAATCCTTTTGAATAATTTTTCCAGTTCCACTCTTCTCAGTTTCAGGATTGCAGGACGTCCATGCGGACATGTATAAGGATTTTCAAGCGCTGCCAGCCTGTTCAGCAAAGAATCAATTTCTCTTTCATCAAGTTTTTTGTTTGCCTTCACAGCAGATTTGCAGGCCATTTTGAATAAAACCTCATCTGCTATCACATTTCTTTGTCCAACGCTTCCATTCATGACAAAATCAATGATTTCCAGGAACACTCCTCTGATATCAATCCCCTTCTCATCGGATGGTATCGTCCTGAGAATGATGGAATGAGCACCAAAGCTTTCATAAGTAAATCCAAGCTTCTTGAAAAATTCAGTCTCATTCATTGCAAAATGATATTCGCTGCCTGAAAGTTCAACTGATATTACGGACAACAATGTCTGCTGCAACGGCTCATCTCTGTTAAAAGCCTCTTTCAGTTCTTCGTATCTGATCCGCTCATGTGCGGCATGCTGATCCAGGAGCAGAAGTTCATCCCCGCGTTCCAGAAGAATATACGTGGAAAAAGCCTGCCCGATAATACGCGTACCTGTAAAAAGGCTGGGGACTGTATTATTTGAAAGGGCATCACTTATAATTTCTTCATTATTTAATACAGAAATATCAGTTTCAGTCTTTTCATTTTCTGCATTAATCCTATCATCCGTTTTTTCTGAGGCTTCAGAAGCTTTTTCACAGACCTCAACTGTTTTTTCAGCCGCATCCTCCGTCATCTCCGCCATGCCGGTTGTGCCAGGTGCTTCAAATATGCGGTTCCGTTCCCTCACAGCTTCACTGGAAGGAATACCGGATATTGCATCAGCACGTCTACGTTCAAGCTCGATCCTGATCGGCTCGAACTCCTTCTGCGAGTAGTTCTGATCAGCAGATCCGGGTCTGAACTCCTTCTGCATATGTAAGGGATTACTCGTTGTCTTCGCATATGACTGTGGTGTGTTTATGGAACTCCCCGTTGTCTGTCCGAACGTCTGCTGGGTATATTCCGATTTCCCCGATCTATTATTCTTTAAGTTATAGTCCTCTTTTCCTGGCAGGTCATAGCCCGGCAGCGTTCTGACGGCGGACTGGTTCAGAAGTGCTCCGTTCACAGCGTGAAAAACGGCTCTGTAAATATCCTGTTCACTTGAAAATTTGACCTCCATTTTTGATGGATGTACATTCACATCCACAAGCGCCGGATTAATCCGGATGTCGAGTATAGCGAAGGCATACCTGTTTTTCATCAAAAATGTCGCATAGGCGGCATCGATTGCCGCGGTAATTGATTTACTCCGGATAACTCTCCTGTTAATGTAAAAGGACTGCTGACTTCTATTTGAGCGCGACAGTTCCGCTCTGCCTGTATATCCGGTTATTTTAACACGTCCGTCGTCATAATTGATCTCTATCAGTTGTTTTGCGGTATCAGCCCCATAAACACTGAATATGGCACTCTTCAGATCTCCATTCCCCGGCGTGTGGAGCAATACCGCCCCGACGCTGACAAGCTTGAAGGAAATGTCCGGGTAACCGATTGCAATTCGGCTGAGTACATCGGTAATATAACCTGCTTCTGTCGTATCCTTCTTCATAAATTTGTATCTGGCCGGCGTATTGAAAAACAGTTCTCTTACAGTAATCGACGTACCTGTCGGACAGCCCGCAGGTTTTACGTCAATGGTACTTCCGCCTTTTACTTCTATGCTGACACCTTGAACAGCATCCTTCGTACGTGTCAACATCTGTACAACAGAAACGGCTGCAATGCTTGCCAGTGCCTCTCCTCGAAAGCCCATACTTGAGATGCTTTCGAGATCATCAGCTCTCCTGATCTTACTGGTAGCATGTCTTTCAAAGGCTATTTCCACATCATCCATCGCAAGACCGCTGCCATTGTCAATGACACGGATGAATGATATCCCTCCGTTTCGAATCTCTACACTTATACTTGTGGCACCGGCGTCAATGGAATTTTCGACAAGCTCCTTGATAACGGATGCAGGTCGTTCGATCACCTCACCGGCAGCTATTTTATTCGCCGTATTCTCATCAAGGATAATAATCTTCCCCATCGTCAACCCTTCCTTGCCTTTTGCTGCAGGCGGTACAATACGTTCATCGCATCGAGCGGTGTAATTGTTGAAACATCTATGGCTTTCAATTCCTCAAGTACTTCCTTGAAGGTCTTGTCCGCCTTTTCTTCGGCAGCTCCGGCATAAAAGAGCTCCATTTGCCCGTCCAGCGTTACCTTTTTTCTTCTGGATCTATTTTCACGTTTGCTGATATCTGCATCCTCAAGCTCCTTCAGAAGCTCTTTTGCCCTGTCTATGACAGGCTGCGGCACACCTGCCAGTCTGGCCACCTGAATTCCGTAGCTTCCATCGGCTCCGCCCCGTATGATCTTCCTGAGGAATATGATATCCTCTCCCTTTTCCTTGACCGCGATGCAATAATTCTTGATTCCCGGCAGCTTGCCTTCCAGCTCGGTCAGTTCATGGTAATGGGTGGCAAAGAGCGTTCTGCTCCCCACTTTTTCACTGTCTGAGATGTATTCAATAACGGACCAGGCAATACTTAGCCCGTCAAAAGTACTTGTACCCCTCCCGATCTCATCCAGTACCAAAAGGCTTCTAGGTGTCGCATTTTCGAGGATTCCCGCCACCTCCGACATTTCCACCATGAACGTACTCTGCCCGGCTGCAAGATCATCCGAAGCTCCGACCCTGGTAAATATCCTGTCTGCGATACCAATTACCGCCGCACTTGCCGGTACAAAGCTGCCAATTTGAGCCATCAGCACAATAAGCGCGACCTGTCTCATATAGGTAGACTTACCTGCCATATTCGGACCGGTGATGATTGAAAGTCTGTCCTCCTGCAAATCAAGCAGTGTGTCATTGGGCACGAAGGCTCCCTGTTCCAGCATTCTTTCCACGACCGGATGCCTGCCGCCCTCTATTTGTATCCTGCCTTCAGCATTGACTTCCGGCTTGCAGTAATTCTCCCTGTCGGCAACCTCAGCCAGAGAACAGAGCACATCCAGTTCCGCAAGGCATAAGGCGGTATTTTTAATTCTTGCCACCTGAGAAGCTATTTTTTCCCTGATCTCGGTAAATAGCCTGTATTCCAGTTCAATGACCTTCCCCTCGGCGCCAAGGATGGTTTCTTCCATCTCCTTCAGTTCCTGGGTGACAAATCTCTCGCAGTTGGCAAGTGTTTGTTTACGGATATATTCTTGCGGAACAAGATGAAAGTAAGATTTCGTGACTTCCAGATAATATCCGAATACTTTCGTAAAACCGATTTTCAAATTACGGATACCTGTTTTCTCTTTCTCCGCTGCTTCAAGGGAGGCGATCCATTGCTTTCCGTCCGTGGATGCACACCTTAGCTTGTCCACCTCTTCATCGTAACCGGTTCTGATGATTCCGCCCTCTTTTACCGATACCGGGGGTTCGTCGACAATGGATCTTTCAATCAAGCTGCAGATGTCTTCCAGATCGTCCATCAGGTGGTTATCTCTGTCCGCCAGCACTGAAGTACAGCTTGTGAGGATTTCCTTCACATACGGGACCTGCCCCAGAGAGTTTTTCAAGGCGTTCAGATCCCTGCAATTGGCGCTTCCCAGTACCACCTTGCCCATTAGTCTTTCAATGTCGTGCACTCTTTTAAAAAGCTCCCTGAGTTCCATGCGTACCATGAATTTGTCCTTGAATTCCGATACGGCTTCCAACCTCTCGCGGATATCTCCCATATTGACAAGCGGTTGTTCCACCCATCTTCGAAGTGTTCTGGCCCCCATGGAGGTCATCGTCCTGTCCAGCACCCACAGCAGAGTACCTTTACGTGCTTTCTCCCTCATGGTCTCCGTCAGTTCCAGATTTCTTCTGGTAGATATGTCAAGCATCATGTATTCTTCCAATTTATAAGGGGTAATCTTCTGAATATGTTCAAGACCAGCTTTCTGTGTTTGTTCCAGGTAATACAGCAAAGCTCCGGAAGCATTGATACAAAGCTCCGCCGTTTCTTCCGGAAGAGCTCCTGGACCTAGTCGTTGTTCGAGTGCGGCAGCAGAAGCCGCTTCATCAAAGCAAATTTCGTCCAGCGGTGATATGTATGTATTAAAACGTCTTCGTATCTGGTTCATTACTTCTGCTGACTGGAGCAAAGCCTGATTCACAATGATTTCGGCAGGTGAATACTTTGCAATCTCATCAAGCAGCTTGTTAAGCGTATTCCCCCAGGTAATCCTGGTAGTCGAAAGCTCGCCCGTTGAGATGTCAACAACAGCAAGACCGAACATAGAAGCTTTGGAATAGATTGAAACAAGATAATTGTTTTTCTTTTCATCCAGCATGGATGTATCGGTAATAGTTCCCGGGGTGACGATCCTAATGACTTCTCTTCGTACCAGTCCCTTTGCCAGGGCGGGATCCTCCACCTGCTCGCATATGGCTACCTTGTAGCCTTTTGTAATGAGTCTTGAAATATACCCGTCCACCGCATGAAATGGCACCCCACACATCGGAGCCCTTTCCTCCATGCCGCAATCACGGCCGGTCAGCGTTATTTCAAGCTCTCTTGACGCAAGAGCCGCATCTTCAAAAAACATTTCATAGAAATCACCGAGTCTGAACATCAGGATACAGTCACTGTGCTGCTCCTTCATATCCAGATATTGCTGCATCATAGGTGTTACCGGCATTTTTTTGACCTCACTTTTAAGGGCCGGACACTTTATCAACCGGCCCTCTTTGGTTCATTTCAGGCATGGCTCGATCCGCAGCCACTGCAGGAGGAGCAGTTTGATGAGGAACATCCCTCCCCGGTGATTGCAAAGGTTATGATATCATTTATATTTTTCATCATTCCGTCGAAAGCATTCTTTGCTTCAAGATATTCAAGTGTTATCGGGTAGGTGTTCAGTTCGGTCTGCTTCGCCATCAGCATATCCCTGATTTCACCGATCCGGACTTCTCCTTTTTTCTCTCTGGTTGCCTTGACCAGTTCGATCTGCAGCAGCCTGTAATCCTCCATCAGTCCCATTCCTTGATCATCGCCCTCCAAGGCGATTTCAGATTTCTTCAATCTTTGAAGTTCTGCAGAATCACCAATCGTTTCACCAAGCTCTTTTGCCTTGATTAATG
>JAEWQC010000048.1 GCA_023399355.1 Bacillota bacterium
TAGATATAGCTGAGTGTATTGTTCCTGGCATCGATTTTGGTAAGGATATTCCCAACATTGTCATAATACTGTGCTGTACGGTGCTGTTCCGGATCAATGGCAGCCAGCAGCCTGTTGTTCCTGTCATACTCATAGGTTGTGGCATTATGCAAAGCATCGTAAGACCTTATCTGGACATTGTCATTATTGTACTCGAGCTCCTGTATCACGATGTCATTGGCATCCTTTTTCTGAATCAGTCTGTTGATGGGATCGTATAAATCTACGGACGTATTGCCAAGCCAGTCCGTAACTTTGGTCTGGTTTCCGTTTTTATCATAATCGAAGGTATTTGTATGCAGTATTCCACTGACCGGGATACTGGACGTCTTCAGCCTGCTAAGGTCGTCATACGTGTTTTCGGTCGTCTTCCCCCTGGCATCAGTGACGAACCTCTTGTTGCCGTTCAAATCATACCGGATAGTCTGCTGTGTGATTGCCTCGGTGTTGTCAGATTTCATTTCCGTCTGGGTAAGCATCCTGTCCTGATTGTCGTAGGTGAACAGATTGACCTTGCCTGTGCTGTCCTTCCGGGACTTCAGGCTACCTTTCAGGTCATACTGGCAGGTGACCGTATTGACCGGTATGGAAGTATCACCCGGATATGTAGTCGATCTCGCCTGACCGAATGCATTGTACTCGGAAACTGTCGTGTTTCCGTTGCCGTCGGTCTGCGCCAGTTGTCTTCCAGCCCTGTCGTATGTATTGATCTGAATTGCCTGCGCCGTCGATGAAGAAGATTTCGCAACCTTGACTTTCAGCACATTTCCGGCACCATCGTACTCGTTATATGTAACAACGCCATTGGCGTTTGTCTCCGCTAATTTCCTGCCCATTCCATCATATTCGTATTTGGTCTTGAAAGGCAGTGCTCTCTCCTTTGATACGGGATCGAGCATTGTGCTGACCAGGTTGGCATAATTGTAAACATACTCCGTACCATATCCTGAATTGATTTTTTCATCCAGCGTCGTTCCGCTCCCAGCCTCAATACCGCCGGCATCCAGCTCTTTTATCGCATTCCCGTTGTTATCATACAAATAGGCCTTTGAATAATAGTCATGCAAGGTTGCCTTGCTGTCGGTATAGACTTCCTTTTTCGCCTTCAGCCTGCCCATCAGGTCGTAGACATATTCCGACCTGTTCATTTGTGCTATGGTTTTGCCTTCAGCATAATTAAACGGAGATACTTCTGCAATCTTACGGCCTGCCCTGTCATAATCATAGATGCTTATTCCGCCCATGGCATCGATGACCTTCGTCAGGAAACCCCGTTTATCATATTCATAAGCTGTCTTTTTGCCCAATGCATCGGTCTTTTCAATTGTCTTTCCTTCATAGTCATATTTGGTGGAAACGGCGATATCCGCGGGACTACCTGTCTCGTTCACACCAGGCTGACTCGTTTTCAGGAGCCTGTTCATCTCATCGTAATCATTTGTCGTTATCATGTTATTAGGATCCCTGACGGTCTTCACATTGCCATTTTTATCGTAGGTGTAGTGCGTGGTCAACACAGTATCCTGTGTGTCGCTGAAGTCGTTGCCGGCGATATCACCTGCTCTGATATGGACTTTCTTGTCTTCGACCTTGTTCAGGTGATTATACACATATTCGGTTGCAAGGTATTCCGTATCGGTCGTATAGGTATTCTCCCTGCTTACATTAAGGTCCTCCCCATAGAAATATTCAGTCTTCCTGCCTTCATTGTCCGTGACCATCTTTTTAAGTCCATTTTTGTAATACGAGTAATTTACCGTATTCAAGTTGGTTGCTGCTGCGTCCAGCAAGACTTTGTCCCTGCCCTTGATTGCCTTCAGTATCCTGCCAGCACTGTCATATTCCATTTTGGAGTAGGAGTAATAAGTGTCTCCATTGGAGACTTCCAACGGAGTCCACTGCTCTGACAGCCTGTTTAGTCCATCATATACATATTGGGCAGTACTTCCGTTTGCAGCGGTTGAGGTCTTGACCGTGCCGTTCGGATTGTATTCCGTCCTGACCCTTGTCAAGTCAGGGTTCTGCTGTTCCACCAGCCTGTTTGCATAATCGTAGACCTGGACGGTTTCTGCGACCTCGGTATCATTCAGGTATTTCTTCTGCGTTTTCTGAGTCCTCCTGTCAGCCAGGATAGAGTAGGAATACTCCGTCAGAAGAACCTTCGGACTGGTTTCCGATTCCTGGTAGTATTCCTTTGTGACCCTGTCCATATTGTCATAATCGTAACAAATGGCGGAACCGGTGGGATTGACCACCTTTGTCAGATTGTCATAAATATCGTAATAGCAGGTTGTCGTATCGTTGAGCGGATCTGTAACGGTCTTGACCTTACCATTATCATAATAGGTATACCTGTTGCCAACTGCAGCATTGTATCCGTGATTAGCCAGATCATCAGAAGCAGCGCTATACTGGTTTGGTGAGATTTCCTGTATCTTTCTTCCGACCCTGTCATAAACGGTTCTGCTCGTTTCATTATTGTCCAGCACCGTCTTCTCAAGCTGCCCGTTGGGATCGTATGTATAGTCGGTCCTGTGCCCGCCGGGCGATATCGAGTATATCTTCCAGCCGATCGCACTATAACTGCTAGTTACAGTATTGTACTGAAGACCGGCTTCCGAAACGGCAGTACCGCTCTGGTCATATTTATCCGTTTCTTCAATCACATTGCCATTTCGGTCATATTTGTAGGTGATCGTACGATTCACGGGATCGGTCACACTTTTGAGCAGACCGCTTACATTACACGAGAATTGTGTATTGGCTTCCGCCTGGGTATAATACTTGTATGAGGTAACAGCAAAGGCTGAAGGCGCACTTGTTGCTAAGGCTGATGGCGTGCTTGTCCCATCGATGATGTATCCGGAGGTGCCATCAAGCGCGTTTGCTTTTTTCAACAGGTTTATTTTATTGGCGTCATATACATAATCCGTCCGTTTTCCAAGCTCATCCTTTTCTGTGATGACATTGTTTTTGTCGTCATATTCGAATGTCTTGAAGCTTCCGTCAGGATTGGTGATCTTTTTAGCGTTGCCCCTGTCGTCTATTTCATATTCGGTTTTGTTTCCATTTCTGTCCGTTGTTGACCTGATATCCCCGTACTTGTTCTTTCCCCCATACAGGAAATACTCCGTACAGGTGGATTTGCCTTCGGGGTCCTGGGCCTGCTTGGTATACATTTCATTGTCGAACCAGTATGTCCAGTTCCTGCCGTTCGCATCGGCCACTGTCGTCTTCTTGTTCGGTACGTCATAGGCATAATTGGATTTGTGGCCGGATACATCCGTAGCTTCCGCCACTTTGTGCTGGTTCTCCCCTACGGCATGATTATAGGAAAGAAAAACGATCTGCTTGTTGTCATGATCCTTAATGGATTCGAGGAAGCCGAACGAATCGTAGGCATAATACGTTTTCCCGCCGGATGGATCTGTTACCTGGGTCAGTTGGTTACCTGTGTAGCCATAGTTGATTGTCCGGTTCTGTGGATCGGTGATGACATCGATCAGGTTTTGGGCATTATAGTGGACAGTGTATTTTCGTCCGACCGTATCCGTAATTTCAGTAATTTTACCGTTTGCATCGACACTTATACTGACCTGATTGCCGTTCCTGTCCTTCATCCAGGCCAGCCAGCCGTTCGTGTTGAAGCAGTATGTATACTGGTCCTTGGTAGTTAGTATAAAGTTGCCGCTGCCATCTTTTATCAATGTACTTCTCGAGTCTTCCGCCTCAAACGCGGTACCGTTTACCCGGAACCTTTCTACCGCTCCACTTGGCAGCATTACTTCCTTAACACCATTCCCGCTCACTTCGACTCCTCTGATATTGCCTTCAAAGCCGAAAGTCCAGCCCCGACCAAGCGGTAATGTTTTTTCGTCTCTGGAGTTGTAAGTTCTGTTGATATTAATCTGAAATCCGGGAGCCGGTACGCTCATATCGTTAATAGACAGAGAATAGTTCCCTGATGCGGGATTGACGCCATTCTCACCGTAATGCAATCTCTCCTTGATCTTCGCAAGCTGGTCCTGGGTATACCAGGAATCGATGTCTCCGCCCTGGTTTCCCGCCTGTATTGTATCTACCTTTTGCCCCGGTCCGTTGTATGGGTCCGGTGCCGGCTTGACATTCGTCAATGCCGCATTTGCATCGACCCTGCCTCCTGTTGTAAGTTTTCCCTGGAGGGCAGAGCAGGAAACCACATTCGTTTTAATCCTGTCTGCTATCGATGTAAAGGTGCTGTCGGGGATGTAGCTCTTGACCAGTGCTGCCACCCCTGATACATAAGGCGCTGAAGCGGATGTTCCGCTGAAGTAGTCATAGGTGTTTTCAGGAGTGGTACTCAGGATATTGGTACCGGGGGCGGCAACATGTATGATGTCACCATAGCTTGAGAAAGGCGCAAGTATGCCGTTTCCGTCTATGGATGCTACAGTAAGGACATTCGGTATATTGAAACAGGCCGGATAGAAAGGAAGCTCGGATACGTTTCCGCCACGGTTGCCGGCCGCACAGACAAACAGAATACCGCTGTTGATCATCGTGTCTTTCAATGCATAGTTGTTGTCTGTTCCGCCAAAGCTGCAGTTGATGATCTTGACGCCTTTATCCATCGCATATTCAATGGCTTTGATTGCATCGCAGGTATAGCCGGCTTCAGTGTTGATGAACTTGAGCGGTACGATTTTTACATTCGGAGCAACGCCAACGATTCCGGCCCCTGTGGTGTTCGCAGCGATGATACCGGCGGTATAGGTGCCGTGCCGGTCGGCAAGGCTTGAATCATATACGGTACTGTCATCATTTGCAAAGTCCCACCCGTTGATATCGTCCACATAGCCGTTTCCGTCATCGTCAACGCCGGGACTGCCGTTCTTCTCTGCAGTATTGACATAGATGTTGTTCGCCAGATCCTTATGGCTGATGTCAATACCCGTATCCAGGACGCCCACCAGGACAGTGGGCGAACCGCTTGACAGATTCCATGCCGTCTTCGCGTTTACATCCGCTCCGTTTCTGCCAACCTGTCCTTCGATGCTTTGTCCGTTGTTGAACAGGCCCCATTGCTCGGAAAATCTGCTGCCAGCCGGTGCGGTGAAGGAAGTGGGTTCAAGTTTGTAGTTTGGCTGTGCATACTCGACATCGGGATTCTTTTTCAATTCCGCTATTACTTTGTTGGTATCATCTTTTTCACCTATTTCAAGGACATCGATCTTTTGCCTTTCATACCTGGCCTTCCTGTCAAACTTGGACAGCTTGAGCTTGCCTTTGACAAGGCTTCTCACATTATCAGATTTTTTATTATCTTTAAACTTGACAATAATTTCCGACTTTGCCCTGGCCGCATAGTTGATCTTTGGCTTTCGATCTTCTTTCGCTGCGAAGCTGAAAGATGGCATGCAGGCAAATATATTGGTTATGATAAATAAGACCAGGATTAGCTTGGAAATTAGTTTATTATACTTTTTCATCGATATCCCCCTTGTTTAAAGGTGAAGCAGCTATGACCCCAGACTTGCTCCGCGTATTTTAACAATCAAACTCTGATTTTTGCGATTAAGCTAATTGACCGTGTATTGCACCACCGGGTGACCCGTTATCTTTGATTTGAACTTGATGCTGTTGACCGTTCCCGACCAGGATTGGCCGCTTGTGCCGGTGCTGATCTTTCGGAACATGATGGTTCCCGGCGAATACTGAACGATCTGTATGTCCGTACCGATAACACTGCCTGCTGCAAGATCCGTCCTGGATGTGGAAGCACACAGGTCGACAACATCCAGTTCACTTGCGTTGTATGTCACTGTGAACGTATAAAGACTCGGATTTTCAAGGTTTGAAGCCGTGAATATCATTCCGAAGGTCTCATCCGCTTCCGAATCCAATGTAAAGGATTGTGTTGAATTCTTGGTCTTGATTACAAGCGGTGTGCACCATTCGCTGTATTCGGCATTGTCTTTCGCCCGGACTTTGTAGGTATGCTGGGTATCAGGCAATAATCCCGAATGCAGATAGCTTGTCCCCGTGCCGATACTTATCAGCTGTCCGTCCGCTTCCAATTCATATTCCGTTGCATTCGGGACGCTGTCCCATGTTAACAGCACTTTATTAGTGGTAGCAGATGCCTCTATGTTGGTGGGCGTAACGGGACCATCCGGCAGGGTCGATACGGACAGCGCATCGCTCCAGTCCGTTACAGCCTGTCCGTTTTTCGCTTTAACTTTATAGATGTGTAAGGCCCCAGGCGTCAAATTAGTGTGGACATATTTCCGGTTGGCCACATTGGGGTAGACGGTTCCGTCCACGTCAATATCATAGCCGGTAGAACCAACTATTTCATTCCACATGATAATAATAGACGTTTTCTTGTTGACAGCCGTCAGGTTCGGTTTCCCAAAAGTACTGATCTGGGTCGATTTGGTCAGTATTTTGCTCCATGCACTGGCTCCGCCCTGTTTGACTGCCCTTACACGGAAAACGTGCTGGCTGTTGGGTACCAGACCGGAGTAGGTATAGGTCGTGCTTACAATGTCTTTTGTTACAGCTCCGTCCATTTCCAGTTCATATCCGGCGGCATTGTCTACAGGACTCCAATTGAGTGTGATCGCAGTCTGCGAAGTTGCAGCGGCAAGGTCCTCCGGTGTTGACAAGAGGAATGTCGTTATGGTCAGTTGATCTGTCCAATCGCTTGTCTGTCCTGTCTTTATCGCTCTTACCCTGTAGATATGCTGTGATCCCGGTACAAGGCCAAGATGCATACAACAGGTACTATTGTCATTGTCTATTACAGTACCGTCAACCTCCACTTCGTAACCGGCAGCTTCAGTAACCGCATCCCAGCTTAGTTCCACCATGTTATCCGCAGCGTCGGCTGTAAAATTACCAGGTACGCCGAAAACATTTGTTGAAGTAGATACGGTCACAGCCGTGCACCAGTCGCTCAGTACACCGGTTCTGTTCGATCTGACCCTGTATGTATGCTGTGTTCCGGGTGCCAGATTGTTATGGGTAAAGGAAGGAGTCGAGGATGTGCTGCGCACAACGCCGTCCGCTTCGACCTCATATGTCTCGCCAGCTATACCGTTCCATGTAAGGACTACCTGTGTCTTCCCGGGGGTTGCCGTTACATTGGCCGGAACAACAGGCTTATCTGTTAAAGCCGTCACCCTGATTTCTTCGCTCCAGGCACTTTCGCCACCTGAATTCAGGCTTCGCACCTGATAGGAATGAAGTGTTCCGGGTATCAGGCCGCTGTGGACATAGTTCGTGCCGGAGAAGGTATTGCTATTGACTCCATCAACTTTTATCTGGTATGTTGTTGCTCCAGGCGCAGGATCCCAGGTAACGATAATGGATGTATTGTTCGCGGCCGCTTTGATATTAAGGGGAGTTTGCGGAGCACTGGTTAAGGTATTTTTTGTGATTGTCGCACTCCATGCACCAATTACAGTTCCGATATTCGCCCGGACTCTATAATTATGCTGTGTATTCGGCCCCAAACCTGTATGGGTATAGGATGTGAGCAGTCCGTTATCTTTGGTTACGCCATTAACCTCAACTTCATATTTGGTAGCCCCCGGGACTGGGTCCCAGGCCAATGTGATGGAATTGCCGGTAGCCTTAGCCGTTATGTTGGCAGGTGAACCCGGAGGCGCGACCAATGTGGTTCCTGTAGCACTATTGCTAGATGCAGTTTCAATATTGTCCGTGTTTCGTGCTTTCATGGTAAAGGTATAGGTAGTACTTGGGTTAAGGCCTTTTATTGTTCTTTTCTTATTATCAAGTGCAGACCAGACTGGTGAAGCTGTGAGAGTGCCCTCCGGGGTTACGTACAAGGTACCGTTTACAATGATCTGGTATTCTGTTGATGCCGGGTTATGATCATCAGAAGAAGTTGAAACATCAAGCATATAAGACGATGCATTTCCAACACTTACTAATGGGATCTGAGCCTTTGTATATATCGATTGTTGTCTGCTTCCTACGTGTAGTTTTGAATCACGCACAGCAAAAGTTACATTATACTGCGTATTCGGTGAAAGATTTCCCTGAGTATATGGAGTACTTGCAATCCATGATGATATATTTGAACCAACCGTATACATATATGGTGTACTATGAAGTCCAGCGATATTATCAGAAGCAGAACCAAGAATTGTTATGCTGGCAGAATCTGATGATATAGTGACTGTACCAATAATCGGTGTCGTTTTATCAATATAGAAATTAACAGAGGATATAACAGGTTCCGCATATCCATCGCTGATTTCATACTTTATATTGTGAATCCCCTCAATCAAGGTATTCATATTTAAAGCAGTAAACCCTATAGTCTGGGCGCTAGTAGTATTCGTAACAGTTCTTGTGTCTCTGGGTACAGTCTCTGTGTCAATATAATACTTGCATATAAGTGTATCATTATTAACATCAGATATAGTTATTTGAGGGATAAAACCAACATCTGTTTCACAAAATACATAATTTTGTGTCGGAGATGTAATAGTTAACGATGGACTGTAATTGCGAGGTGCGCTATAAAGTACTAACTTATAAGAATCAAACGGAAAATAAAAGTCGAAAGAATAATCTCCATAATAGGTATTTTCAATACCGTTTTTTGCATAAGCAAGACCATTGCCTGTATATGGATTCCCATACAAATACATCTCTCCTCTATAAGTCTTTGAAGGATTATATCTAGATGAAGCACCCCCACAAATAGCCCATTCTCTTTCCCGGTCAATGCCTACATAAGCACAGACACCTGATCCTGGACCTCCATAATAAATTGATTCAACTGTCCAATTTATTGCATAAACATCCTGTGCACCAAATTGGACAAATTTTATGTTTTTACTGCCTGTATTAAATAATGCATTAAAATTAATAACCATGTTCAATAAAAATATAGACAGAATAATTAATAAAGATGCAATAATTTTACAAATTCTCGCCATATTCAATCAAAGCCTCCAAAAGTCTGTTTAATTAATCGTATACTGCACTACCGACCGCCCGGTTATCTTCGACATAAACTTAATGCTGTTGACTATTCCCAGCCAAGCCTGTCCTTCCGTACCGGCACTGATCTTACGGAAGACTACGGTACCTGGTACAGCCTGGATAATCCGTACATCAGACCCTGTGATATCCCCTTCGGCCGTATCAATTTTTGAAGTAGCGGCACACAGATCGACAACTTCCAATTGAGCCGCATCATAAGTTATGGTAAAGGTATACAGGCTGGGATTCTCCAAATTGGATGCGGTAAATATGAAGTTGAACGTTTCATCCGCGACACAATCAAATGGATAAATTTGCGTGGATTTCTTTGTTTTTAATGTTACCGGTGTGCTCCATGCACTGGATTCACTCAACGTATTTTTAGACATCATCCTATAGGTATGCTGTGAATCGGGAACAAGTCCTGTATGTGCATAGCTTGTTGTGTTTCCGACATTAACAGATTGTCCGTCCACCTCTATCACATATTCCGAATATATATTAAATATTCCGTTTTTTAACTATATCAGATATTTCGGTCATTTTCAACATTTTCCCACATATTCCATTTTAATAATGTGTTTTTTTCAAGCATTTACTACCTGTAGTTAAATATTCGAAACATAAAAAAACAGGCTGTAATGATAATTAACCAATACAACCTGCATTTGTTTATTTCTTATTTTAATTATCCAATCTGGCAAGGTTCCCACGCTTCATCGTTGCAAAAATCAGCCTTGCCCTACTTCTTCATCGCAATGGCTTCCTTTGCCTTTGCTGCGACGTTCTGGGCCGTCAGGCCGTACAGTTCAAGCAGCGGGTAAGGTTTGCCGGATCTGCCGAAGGAGTCGTTGATGCCGACAATGCGCAGCGGCACGGGGCAGTTCTGTGAAGCAACTTCAGCAACGGCACTGCCGAGACCACCATAGATATTGTGTTCTTCAACAGTTACAAGTGCTCCGGTCTTTTTAGCAGATTCAATGATAAGCTGCTTGTCGATTGGCTTGATGGTGTGGATATCGACCAGGCGAGCGCTGATTCCTTGATCCGCCAGCAGCTTCACAGCTTCAATCGCGGTATGGACCATCAGGCCGGTGGCAAATATGGTCACATCTGTTCCTTCCGAGACAACAACACCTTTGCCAAGTTCGAATTTATAAGTGTTTTCATCATATATCACAGGTACGCCAAGACGACCAAGCCTTAGGTAAACAGGACCGTCATACTCAATGGCAGCTTTTACGGCAGCCCTCGTCTCAACTGCGTCCGCAGGAGAGATGACCGTCATGTTCGGTATGGATCTCATAATTCCGACATCCTCGACCGGCTGATGGGATGCGCCGTCTTCACCGACGGAAATACCGGCGTGAGTTGCGCCGATCTTTACATTAAGCTTTGGATAACAAATGGAATTCCTCACCTGTTCGCAGGCACGTTCTGCTGCAAAAATGGCAAAGGTCGAAGCAAAAACAGTTTTGCCGCATGTTGCAAGACCTGCTGCGACAGTCATCATATTTGCTTCGGCAATACCCATGTTGATGAAGCGTTCCGGGTATTTCTTCTTGAAAGTATCCGTTTTTGTTGATTTGGATAAATCCGCGTCAAGTACGACAATATTTGTATCGGCACCGAATTCTGCAAGTGCGGCACCGTATGCTTCTCTGGTTGCTATATTTCCCATACTATTCTACCTCCTGCAGTTTGGCTAAAAACTCATCCAATTCGGCGATCGCCTGATCTCTCTGCTCCTTGTTCGGTGCAGTTCCGTGCCAGCCGGCCTGGTTCTCCATAAAGGATACGCCCTTGCCTTTGATAGTCTCGGCGATGATCATCGTCGGCATGCCTTTGGTCTTCTTGGCTTCATCAATCGCTTCGATGATCTGCTGATAATCATGCCCGTTCACAGATATGACCTTCCAGCCGAATGCCTTGAATTTTTCATGTACAGACTCCGGTGACATTACGTCCGTGATTTTTCCATCTATCTGGAGGCCGTTGTGGTCGAGGAAAGCTGTAAGATTGTCCAGCTTGTAGTGCGCTGCCGCCATACACGCCTCCCATACCTGTCCCTCCTGTATCTCACCGTCTCCGAGTATCGAATATACCCTGTAATCCTTTTTATCCAGTTTACCGGCGAGCGCTATACCCACTGCCGCCGATATCCCCTGTCCCAGCGAACCTGTGGACATATCCACGCCCGGAACGTCCTTCAGGCTTGGATGCCCCTGCAGGTAGCTGTCAATGCTTCTGAAGCCTGTCAGATCCTCTGTAGGGAAAAAGCCCTTCTCCGCAAGTGTTCCATAAAGAGCCGGAGCACAGTGGCCTTTGGAAAGTACAAATCTGTCTCTGTCCGCCCATTTTGGGTTTTTTACATCTATACGCATTTCATGAAAATACAGCACTGTCAGTATGTCGGTGCATGAAAGCGAACCGCCCGGATGCCCTGATGAAGCTGAATATACTTCATCAATGATATGTTTGCGTATAGCCGTGGCCTGTTTTTTTAAAGCCGTTATTTTTTGTTTGTCCATCTGCAAATCCCCTTTTTCTTTAATTCATATAAGGAATGACAAATAATAAAACAACATTTTACTATTTTATCATTCCTAGAGTATACTATAGCCGTGCATTATTTACAATACTTCCTAGTCTATATATACAGTAAAAAGAGTCCTTCATACAATCCACTCCTTATCCATCCCGCCTTTTCAATTTCCACCCGGCTGCGCTGTTACTCATAAGTCTTGAATCCTTCTCCCAGAACTTCCGTTACTTCTCCAAGAATTATGAATGCTTTCGGATCGATCTTTTTCACCAGTTCCTTGAGTGTAGCAAGCTGACCCCTCTGGAGGATGCAGTAAAGCACCCGTTTCTCCTTTCCGGTGTACATGCCGGTCCCATATAGCGCAGTGACGCCCCTGTCCAGTTCCTTCATGATGCTTTGGGCTATTTCATCCGGAAACTCCGAGATGATAAACACCGCTTTTGCAAAGTTCACGCCTTCCAGTATCACATCAATGATCTTCGAAGATATATACAGTGATAATATGGCGTAGAGCGCCAGCAGGAAGCTTTTGAAGGATATTGCGGCGAATAGGATGACTGCCGAATCGATCCACAATAGAAGCTTGCCCATCGTGAGTCCGGGGGAAAAATGATGCACAATCCTTGCGGCGAGATCTGTGCCTCCAGTGGTCGCACCCGATTTGAAAACCAATCCAAGACCAAGGCCCATAAAAAAGCCTCCGAATATGGAATATAAAAGATAATCAGGGCTGGCGGACAGTTTTTCCAATGCAAGCTGGGCTCCGAAAAGTCTCGTGAAAGGCTCGGAGAGATCAATGACAACCGACAGGAATATTGTGCTGAAGAGAGTTCGGACAGTAAACCGGCCCCCGATAAATTTCATGCCGAATATGAAAAGCGGTATGTTTAAAACAAGCATGGTAGTGCCAACCGGGAACTTTTCCCCGCTCAGATAATAAATGACCGTTGCAATGCCTGTCACCCCTCCAGGTGCGATCTTGTACGGTACAAGAAACAGGTTGATCGCAGCTGCAGTTATAATGGAGCCCAGTATAATCCACAGATAATCCTTTGTGCCCCTGATGAACTTCTCACTTAATTTCATGCCTGCACCACCTTTAATTCACCGCAAATTGCCTATTTATAATCTTGCCTTTTTCTCCCTAAAGTATGAACCAATACTATATTATAACGCATCCGTTCAAGGAAAATGTTTCGATTTCGGAAACACTTTCCTGCCGCTGCTGCGTTTCAACGAGGCTGGTCGCAAACCAAGCCCGCTGCTCGCCCATGCATCCAATGCAGAAAATATTCTACCTTATTATATCAAAAATCCTGAAGCACTGGGAATAATATTCACTTAAAATTTATTGACAAACCAATTCAGCTTCAATAAACTTTATCATAGAAATGGCCTATTGCGGGAAGAACCATACTTTTTTATTCATTTCAGAACGGCGCCTTTGATGACGATGCTGGAGCCGGGGAGGAAGCAATGCGAAAAACGATTGATATACTTGGAGTGCCGGTTGACAGCATAACAATGGCTGAAGCTGTCGCAAAAATCGGTTCCTATATGAATGAGAGCAGCGTTCATGCCATATTTACTCCGAATGCGGAGATCATGATGGCTGCGCAGAGAGATCCCGAATTGAAAGAAATCTTGTTAAATGCCGACATGCTGACAGCTGACGGCGCAGGTGTCGTACTTGCCTCGAGACTCCTCGCCCGCCGTGTCCCGGAAAAGGTGTCAGGTTTTGATCTGGTGCAGCAAGTCTTCAAAGCCTATGCGGGCAGAGGCATGCGCGTTTTTCTGTTTGGTGCGAAGCCCGGACTGGCTGAGGAAGCTGCGGAAAATGTAAAAACTGCCAACCCGGGCATTATTATTGCAGGTTGCCGAAATGGTTATTTCACTCCGGATCAGGAGAACGATATTGTCAATGAAATCAATTCCTCCGGCGCTGATCTTCTCCTTGTGGCACTGGGTGCGCCAAGACAGGAAAAGTGGATTGCACGCTATAAAAATGCGCTGAACGTTAAAATATGCATTGGGGTCGGAGGAACAATAGATATTCTTTCGGGCAGGGTTCAGCTCTCCCCGGATTTTTTCAGAAGAAATGGATTGGAATGGCTTTACAGGCTTTGTAAGGAGCCCTGGCGTGCCAAAAGGATGATGGACCTGCCCCGGTTTATGGTACGCGTTATATGGGAGAAGTTTACAGGCAGGTGAGGCAGTGTGTGCCGGACACTCAATCCGGTATATCCTTGCCGGTGTAGCTTCTGATATTATATGCCCCCAGATAATAGACGTCATCCATAGTCAACGGCTTCCTGTCTTTCATTCTCAGTTGCATGACATCATTGATTCTGCGCTGCTCGCACAATTCCTTATACACAGCGTCCGTTCCGCCTTCAATCCCATACAGCGCCCCAAGCATTTTCACCATCTTTACATAGGTCAGGGCATCCTTCGTAATCCATGGCCTGATTCTTGCATCCAGATCCAGCGAATAGCTGCCCGCGTCAAGCCTGTAAATACCGT
>JAEWQC010000090.1 GCA_023399355.1 Bacillota bacterium
CTCCATCTGACATTCTAAAGAGGAACTCACGCTTACTGAGGGCGTCTTGGAACTTGATCAAAACATCCCCCGGATTTGATCGTATTTTGGCGTTTACACCGGCCCTCCCGCATTTGCTTTGGATTGCTTGATAAAGAAATGGGTATAGACTGCACACAGGATGAGTATGATGCCCGATATGGCAAACAGCATCTGCATTCCACCTATTTTAAAACTGGAAATATGTAAGCCCATTCCCCCAAACACTACCAGAAGTACCGACGCTGCGAGTGTTCCAAGAAAGCCCATAAATCCGCCCAAAGCTGCATTGAAACCGATATATACAGTCCTTCCCTCTTCAGGAGAAAAAATGAATTGAATATTAAAAGTCGAAATTCCTATTCCTGCCCACGCCGCTCCGCTCATTATATGCAGGATCGGTATGAGGACAACCCCGGATGAATGCGTGACAAAAAACCAGGTGAAATGAGTTATTCCAAGCAGCAGGATGGAATATTTCAGTACAAAGTCCCAGGATCTGCTGTCTGCAACCTTTCCCCAGACACGGACCAGAATGACGTTGACAAGAGTGCCCATCATACCCATCAGCATGATATACGTGTACTCCAGTTTAAGCCCGGTAACCATGTAAACGGAAAAAAACGGACTGCCGACCTGTAATCCGATATTGTATATCACGAAGAAAACGATGATCTTTTTAAACCCGGAATTTTTAAGCGGTATTGTAATGATCTGTTTTAAACAATACGCAGCCCTTTTGCTTTTGATCTGCGGTTCCCTGATACTTGACCAAAAAATGAAATTGGCGGCGGAAAACATCAGTATCACCGAAAATGTAGCGACAAACCCGTCATATTCGTTTCCGCCGGATTTAAATGCGTCCATGACCCTGCCCAGGATCAATGCAATAATTGTTCCAACCGCAAGAATATAGGACTCTCTTCTTCCGAAATATCTGCCGCGGATTTTTTCAGGGGTAAGATCAATCACAAGACCACTGGCGGCAGGGTTCGAAAAAGAAACTGCCAGCCAGGCGACAAGATACATGATCGACAACAGAATCAATCTTGGCGTTTTCCCAAAAGCTATCAGAGGAATGAATACCATCAGACCCAGCATGAATCTGTGAAAAAAGTTTAAAAGTACGATCTGAAGTTTCCTTTTCTCCAATTTCTCGAAATACATCGGGGAAAATAATGATACAACACCTGCCAGTACCGGCATTGCTCCGATTATGCCATTGAACGAATCGTTGGCACCGAGAAAACTGGCATATCCAGCAAGAAAGGCTCCACTGGTCAGGTTGAATATGGTCCTGGCAGTACAGCCTTCAAAAATTGACATGTTGCGGCTCTTTTCATAGTCGCGTTCCTCAAGTGGTTTTGTATTAAAATAAGTCTCTCTGAAAAGTTTCCCAATAAACATGTATGACCCGTATCTCAGCTAATGCTGTCGTAGTATGCCGTATATTCTGCAGGGTTTATATCCTGCATCATAAATATACACCAAAGAAAGGTATTATGTAAATAGAAAGCCTCCTATTCCTCTTTTTCAGCCTATATTCCGCGTGTAGCAAACCGCCTTGCAAATTAGCATTATACATGAAGTTTTACTTCTTTTTCCTGTCTTTTAAGCCTTCTATAGACTACAATGGTTGAGATAACAAAAAATATCATGGTCGCCATGTTAAGTGTCGTTGGACCTATAAAACCACCGACCGGCGCCGGTATGGGAGGGATGATCAGGAACATGGCAAGTATGACACAAAGTGGATTTAAAAGTGCCATCCATTTTGGATACATGGTTTTCCCGGACATGACAAGGAGTACAAAAATGGTCGAACTGAATAAAAGCTCAGCCAGCATGATGATGATGATCAGCTTCCAATAGAAATCGAATTTCTGCATGATTCCGGACAGGTTCAGTCGGTCGGAGCCGACAGAATGGAATAACTTCCATCCGCTTGCAATAAATGCATAGGAGGCATGGAATGCAACACCCATGATCAGTGCGTGCACGTCCGCGAGTATTACCAAAGCCGGCAGAAGCTTCCCTGAAGACTTTAAACCGTAGTAAAGCGATATCAAGCCTGCTATTTGGAAAGGCAGCATGAAAACTCCAATAAACGTACCTGATGTAATTCTCCATTGTGGTATTCCAGCCATGCTTTCCGTTCCAAGTTTGAAAAAGGAATAAGCGGTATCAGGTCTGCCGAGCAGAATCAAATCGCTTATGATTGTCACAAAAACACTGAAAATCCCTATCAGTCCAAGTAGTAGTACCGTTTGGGCGCAACTCAACTTCTTGTGCATTGGTCCCCCTTATTAATACTTCTTTCTCCTCTTGTATCATAACACACTTATTGATTTGTTGCGAAATGGAATATATTCCATGGATAGACTATGGGAGGAATTGATGTGAATGTTTCATATTTTTTCAAAGTCGGATGTGTGAAACCCACCTCTACAGACCACAAGGCAAGCTGCATACCTGGTCTGTTCAATGTTGCGCCATATTTCTGATCGCCGTACAATGGATGCCCTATCGCCGCAAACTGCACGCGTATCTGATGTGAACGGCCGGTATGCAATTTGATGTATACCAGTGACAGGCCCTCTTTGGTATCCCTGACTTCATAATAGAGAGAGGCCCTTTTCCCTTTATCCTCATTGGAAGTGGTCCGGACGGTATTAGTTGCTTCATCTTTGATGAGGGTATTGACAAGGGTATCTGATGCGTGCTCCGGCACACCATGTATGACTGCCATATAGGATTTGCCGAACTCTCCGAGTCTGATTTGTTCAGACAGTCTGGATGCCGCCTTTGATGTTTTTGCGAACACCATGGCTCCACCCACCGGACGGTCAAGTCTGTGAACCAGTCCAAGGAAGACATTGCCGGGTTTGTTGTACCGAAGCTTCAAATCCTCCCTGAGTAATGTCAGCAGGTCCTCGTCCCCCGTATTGTCACCCTGTGTCAGTAGATTCGGCGGTTTCTCGGCAACAAGCACATGATTATCCTCATAAATTAGTTTTATTGAAAATTTTCCGTCCATACCCTGCGTGTCACCACCTTCAATCCTCTTCCCATCTGCCTGATGCTCCGCATGGCAGGATTAATCCCGTTGCTGTGGCACGAAGGCCGATTTCATCTGCGGTGACCCTGCCGGCGTATTTACGCTGAACCGACAGTCTGAGCATGTTTCCGATCACAATGGGTGAAAGTCCTGTCGTATAGGAGTTGACTAAAAAAAACAGCGGCTTGGATGTCAGGATTTCCATACAAAGTCCTATCAGCCCATATAGTTCATCTTCGATCTTCCAGAGTTCGCCGTTGGGTCCTCTCCCATATGACGGCGGATCCATGATGACAGCGTCATAGGTATTGCCTCTTCTGCTTTCACGTGAGACAAACTTCATAACATCATCCACAATAAAACGGACAGGTCTGTCTGCCAGCTTCGATAGTGCAAGGTTCTCCTTCGCACGGGTCACCATGCCTTTCGACGCATCCACATGACATACCCCGGCGCCTGCATGTGCTGCAGCGACAGTCGCTCCGCCAGTGTAGGCGAACAGGTTGAGCACATTTACATTCCTTCCGGCTGCTTTGATCTTATCTTCCATCCAATTCCAGTTAACAGCCTGTTCAGGAAAAATTCCCGTATGCTTGAAACCTGTGGGTTCCA